>DATCJI010000026.1:0-9059 GCA_036562835.1 Xanthobacteraceae bacterium
TCACTCAGTCCGGCGGCCGCGCACAGCTCCACGATGCGGTTGCGCTGACCTGACTTGTAGGTCTCGATGACGCGACGCGCCGGATGATCCTTTTCGGGCAACTCGACCGCGGCATTCGCCAGGGCACAACCGCGATCGTCGCCACTTGAAAGATGGCGCGCCATCTCGGCGAACCACGCCCGCAACTGCGCGCGCGGCTTGCCGGCGTGCCGCGCGGCAAGCGCATCCCACGATGCAGCAGCCTTCTGGGCAAGTGAGCGCAGGTACTCGGCCACGAGCTCGTCCTTCGAGCCGAAGTGCCGATAGAGCGTCATCTTATTGGTCCCCGCAGCCTCGGCGATCGAGTCCACGCCGACAGCCTTGATGCCGTGGCGATAAAACAGGTCGCTCGCGACCGCCAGAATGCGCGCGCGAGGGGGAATTTGCTCGTCTTTTCCGCGACTTGCGTTTTTCGTATCGGCTGACATGGCATTTTCTCTTGACAGGGGTGTTACCGGTAAGTATCTACTTAGGTGTTACCGGTCAGTACCACAAGGCTCGCTTCTTGTCACCTGCCTTCAACCAAGCCTTTTGGCCTGACCGAGAAAGGACAAAGCCCATGAAAAAGAAGGCACTTATCGTCCTCCAGCTTTTCCTGCCGCTCCTCCTGCTTGCCTTGGGCAGCGGCCAATCGGGCGGGCTGGGACTGATCTTCCAGCAGATCGAAACAATGGGCGCCCGCCAATGGCTCAACGTCACGGCGGGGTCCCTCGTTTCCAGAGCTGCTGCAGTTGCGCTGGTTCCTGAGCGCCTCGCGGACAGCTTGCCTCCCTTCTCATTTCCCTTCGCCAGCCCGGCGGACCAATCCCGCCGAGCAAGCTGATCAATCTCAACGGAGCAATCGCATGTGCAACATTCTGTTTGTCAGCAGCAGCCCGCGCGGCTCGGCTTCCTACTCGAACCAGATTGCGCAACGCGTGATCAGCGACTTGCGCGAGCGGAATTCCAACGCGCGCCTTGTTGTGCGTGACCTCGCGCAGCCTCCACTGCCGCACATCGATGACGATTTCGTCACCGCCACCCGCGGGCCCAACGGGCCGCAGACCGACAGACAGCGCGCCATTCTGGCGCTCTCGGATGCCCTCGTCGATGAGTTCCTCGCCACTGACATTGTCGTCATCGCCGCACCGATGATCAATTTCGGCGTGCCGACGCAGCTCAAGTCGTGGTTCGACTATGTCGCCCGTGCAGGTCGCACGTTCCGCTACAGCGAGGGGGGTCCGCAGGGTCTCGTCACCGGCAAGCGCGTGATCATCGTGAGCGCCAGTGGCGGCATCTATTCGGGGGCAAACGCCGCGTTCGACTTTCAGGTGCCCTGGCTGCGCAGCATGCTGGGCTTTTTGGGCATCACAAATGTCGAGGTGATCCGCGTCGAAGGCACCGCGCTCGGCCCCAAGCCGGCCGAGGAGGCGGTCGCACGCGCGGCCGCACAGGCGCGTGCCACGGTCGCCGCACTCGCGGCGGCGGCATGACGCCGTCGACGCTAACTTAATCGCGCAGCAGCTTGTCGATGGTGATCGGGAGGTCGCGCACGCGCTTGCCGGTCGCGTGATAGACCGCATTCGCAACGGCGGCCGCGGTGCCCACAATGCCGATCTCGCCCACGCCCTTGATGCCGAGCTCGTTGATCTCCGTGTCGTTCTCGTCGACGAAGATCACATCGATGCTGCCGATATCCGCGTTCACCGGCACATGATATTTTTCGAAGTCGTGATTCATGAAACGACCGAAGCGGTGGTCGCACCATGTCTCCTCGTGCAGCGCCATGCCGATGCCCCCTACGACGGCGCCGACAATCTGGCTCGCTGCGAGCTTCGGGTTCAGGATGCGACCCGCGGCGACCGCGCTGAGCATGCGTGTCACCCGAATAACGCCAAGCTCCGCATCGACCTTAACCTCCGCGAACACGGCCGAGTGCGTGAAGTGCGAAAATTTGCCGCTTTGCCGGGGCTCGACCGTCGCTTCTTTCTCGATGCGATCGAGCTTCCCGGCGCGGAGGGCGTCTGCGAGCAGGACCTCGCGGCCGTTCCTGTGCCGGATGCGGCCATCTGCAAATGTCACGTCCTCGAGCTTCGCCCGCGCCAATGGCGATCCTGAGATCTTCTGCGCGAGCTTGAGCGCCTCCTGCTGCACCTTCCTGCAGGCCGCGACAATCGCCGAGCCGACGGACGATGTCGTGAACGAGCCGCCTTCCACGGGCGCATCCGGAAGCGTGGAGTCGCCGAGCCTTGCGGTGACGTTCTCGAGCGGCACACCCAGCATCTCGGCCGCGAGCTGCGTCATCATCGTGTACGTGCCGGGCCCGATATCGGCGGTCGCGCTCGCGACCTCGACGCTGCCGTTCGCGGTGAGCACGGCGCGCGCGGAAGCTTTCAATTGCATGGCTTCCCAGATGCCGCTCGCCATGCCCCAGCCGACGAGCTCGTTGCCGTCGCGCATGGAGCGTGGCTGCGGACTGCGCCTGTCCCAGCCGAATTTTTCCGCGCCCTGCCGGTAGCACGCGCGCAGCTCTTTGCTGCTGTAGGGAAGATTCTCGATCTGGTCCTTGTCGGAGTAGTTGATCAGTCGCAGCTCAAGCGGGTCGACGTGTGCCGCATAGGCGAGCTCGTCCATCGCACATTCGATCGCATAGAGACCCTCTGCTCCGCCCGGCGCGCGCATGTCGCACGGCGTGTTCTGATCGAGCTTCACGAGCCTTTGCGTACCCTCGGCATTCGCGCAGAGGTAGAGCTGGCTCGACCAGCTCACGAAGTGGCGCTGGAAATCCTCGAACTGGGACGTCATCGCGACTGTATCGTGCCGGAAAGAAACGAGCTTGCCGTCGCGCTCTGCGCCGAGCGCAAGCTCGTGCACGATGCCCGCGCGATAGCCCAGCGTGAACATCTGCTGACGCGTGAGCGTTACGCGCACCGAGCGCTTGAGCGCGCGTGCCGCCAAGACCGCGAGCGGCAGCTGATATTGCGGCCGCAGCCCGGAGCCGAATCCGCCGCCGACATAAGGAGAGAGGACGCGCACGTCTTTGCGTGGCACCTTGCAGACGCCGGCCACGTAATTCCGGCTGTTCTGCGGTCCCTGGGTCTTGTCGTAAGCGGTAATGTGGCCGCCACCCTCCCACACCGCCGTCGTTGCGTACGGCTCCATCGGATTGTGGTGCTCGACGGGGATGCGATATTCGGCCTTCAGCTGTACCGGCGCCTGCTCGAATGCCTTGGCCGCCTTACCACGCCGATACGACAGCTCTTTGTTCGGCTTCGACACCGCTCCGCGCTTGCGCTGCCATTCGAGGTCGGTCTCATGTGCCTGCTGCTCGTAGTCGACACGCACCAGCGACGCCGCATAGCGCGCGATCTCGAGCTCCTCCGCGACAACGAGCGCGATCGGCTGTCCGCTGAACTGAATCTGATCAGCGTATAGCGGCCGGAAGGGCGAGCCGTCCGGCGCGATATCGTCCTTGTAGGCCTTGTCGGAATCCGCGAGCGCCGGCCGATGCGCATGCGTGAACACGTCGAGCACGCCCGTAACGGCAAGCGCATCGGCGGTATGGATGTGCCTGATGCGGCCCTTGGCAATCGCTGAGGAGACGACGAAGCCGTGCGCGAGGTCTGGCACGTTGTATTCGCCGGCATATTTGGCGGCGCCGGTTACCTTCGCGCGGCCTTCGACGCGCGAGGCGGGCTTGCCCAGAACCGTGCTCAACTGAATCATTTGGCTCTCCGGCTCACTGGATGCGCTTGTCCGCCTGTGACTGCGGAGAGCCGCGCGCCGCCTGCCCCAGGGCGCGCACGATGGCGCGTCGCGCCAGCTCGATCTTGAACGCGTTGTGGTCGAAGCCGCGCGCGTCGCGCAGCACGAGATCGGCCGCCGCCAAAAAATTCTCCCGGCTCGGCCGGGCTCCGCTGAGCCGCGCTTCGGCCGATTGGTCACGCCAGGGCTTGTGCGCGACCCCGCCGAGCGCGAGACGCGCTTCCCTTATCGCGCCACCCTCGAGCTCGAGGCCGACCGCAACCGAGACGAGCGCGAATGCATAGGAAAGCCGGTCGCGCAGCTTCAGATACGTGTAGTTTCGGGCAAAGCCTTTCGGCGGCAGCTCGACCGCTGTGATGATCTCGTCGTGCCGCAGATTGCTGTCGACCTCGGGCGTATCGCCGGGCAGGCGATGGAATTCAGCGAAGGGAATGGAGCGCTCGCCGGCGCTGCCGGTCACCAGCACGCGCGCTTCGAGCGCCGCGAGGGCGACGCACATGTCGGAAGGATGCGTGGCAATGCAGTGCTCGCTCGCGCCCAGGATCGCGTGCATGCGATTGATGCCGGAGATGGCCGAGCAGCCGCTGCCCGGCGTGCGCTTATTGCAGGGAGTCGCTGTGTCGTAGAAGTAAGCGCATCGCGTGCGCTGGAGGAGATTGCCGCCGGTCGACGCCATGTTGCGCAGCTGCGGGGAGGCGCCCGCGAGAAGGGCACTGCCCAGCAATGGATAGCGCGTCGCAATGAGCGGGTGATAGGCGACATCGCTGTTCGGAACGAGCGCGCCGATGCGGAGATCGCCTTCCGGGGTTTCCTCGATCTTGTTCAATGGCAGACGCGTGATGTCGATCACGCGTGACGGCAGCTCGACGTGCTCCTTCATTAGATCGACAAGGTTGGTACCCCCGGCAATGAATTTAGCTGCGGCGTCCGTCCGCATGTGATTCACGGCATCGGCAACGCTCGTCGCGCGCACATAGCCGAAATTGTTCATCGCCCTGCCTCGATCAAATTATCCTGCGGCTCGGCGGACATCACTTCCTGGATCGCCGTCACGATGTTGGGATAGGCGCCACAGCGACAGACGTTGCCGCTCATCAGCTCGCGGATCTCGTCGGGCGTGCCCGCCCTGCCCTCGGCAATAAGTCCGACCGCGGAACAGATCTGTCCGGGCGTGCAGTAGCCGCACTGGAATGCATCGTGGTCGATAAAGGCCTGCTGCAGAGCATGCAGCGCATTTCCGCGCGCGAGCCCCTCGATCGTGGTGATGCGCGCGCCGTCATGCATCACTGCAAGCGCGAGGCATGAATTGATGCGCCGGCCGTTCAGCAGCACCGTGCAGGCGCCGCACTGGCCGTGATCGCAACCCTTCTTGCTCCCCGTCAGATCCAGATGCAGGCGCAGCGCATCGAGCAGCGTCGTCCAGGGCGCGAGATCGAGCTTTCGCTCGACGCCGTTCACATGCAGCGTGACGGCCATTCGGGCCGGCGGCGACGACGGCGCATTACGAAACGCTGAATCCGAGTCGTTCATGAAAGCCCCTCCGGGCGCCACATCAAGGGCAAGCGGCGGCATTCGTTCCAATGTAGCCTAGCCGACCACCCTTGCGCCCGGCGCGGTGCTGGGCTCAAACTGCGGGAAAGCGCACCAGCCCGAAAGAAATGAGGGAGCGAGAGCAGCCATGATGCAGCTCGGTCTATTTTCGCCGCAACACCTGCGCATGGCGCTGGTTCTGGCTGTTGCCGGCATGCTCGTGCCTGGACTCGCGATTGCCCAGACGCAGCGCACGACACTGACGCCATCGCCTCCGGGAGCGGAAGTCTATTTCGTCGATCTCAACGATGGCGCCACGGTGCCCTCGAAGCTGAAGCTCTATTTCGGGCTGCGCAATATGGGGGTGGCCCCCGCCGGCTCGGATCGCCAGAACTCCGGCCACCATCACCTTCTCATCGACACAACGCTGCCGCCGCTCAACCGGCCCATTCCCAACGACCCCGAGCATCAGCACTTCGGGGCCGGGCAGACGGAAGCGGAGATTACGCTCAAGCCCGGCCGCCATTCGCTGCAGCTTCTGCTCGGCGACAAGGACCACATTCCGCATATGCCCCCGGTGATGTCGCCGCGCATATGGGTGACCGTACCGGAAGGGCCGCCCGGAGAAGGGCTGACGGGCGGGCCCACCCCCTCGCCCCAAGGCGCAGAGGTTTATTTCACCGATCTCAAGGATGGCGCGGTCGTCTCCCCGGGACAGACCATCCACTTCGGTTTGAAGAACATGGGTGTCGCACCCGCCGGCTCCGACCGGCAAAACTCCGGACATCATCATCTGCTGGTCGACACCGAACTGCCGCCACTGGACCAGCCAATACCGAACGATCCCGAGCACTTGCACTTCGGCGCGGGCCAAACCGAGACCAAGCTCCCCGACCTCTCGCCCGGCGAGCATACGCTGCAGCTTCTTCTCGGCGACAAGGACCACATCCCGCACACGCCGCCGATCATGTCGAGGCCCATCAAAGTAACCGTGCTCCATCCCTCCAAGCGCAGGCCCGCGCCGTCCGACGCCCGTGTTTATTTCGTAGGCATCGAGGACGGGGCTACCGTTCCGCCGCAGGTCACGCTGCACTTTGGCCTCGAGAATATGGGCGTGGCCCCGGCCGGCCTGGACAAGACCAATACCGGTCACCATCACCTCTTGATCGATACCAAGCTGCCGCCGCTCGATCAGCCGATCCCCAATGACTTCAACCACCAGCATTTCGGGGCGGGGCAAACGGAAGCAACGATCACGCTCACCCCGGGCAAGCACACCCTGCAGCTCCTGCTCGGAGATGCCGATCACGTCCCGCACAATCCGCCTGTCATGTCCAAGCCCATTACGGTCACGGTCACGCGCACCGGCCGGTAACGCTGGGGCGCAACATGAACAAAGGATCAGCCATGAAAAGGATCGCTCTGCCTATGATCGCCGCACTGGCGTTTTTCTCGGCTGTGAGCGGGGTGCACGCCGTGGACGTGAGCCAGCTCGACATGAGGGCCGTGCCGACGCTCAATCAGGATCAAGTGCATCGGGTCCAGCAGGCGCTGCAGAAGAAAGGCTTTACGCCGGGACCGATCGACGGCGTTCTCGGCCCGCTCACAAAGGGCGCCGTGCGCAAGTTCCAGGATCGCTACGCCATAGAGGGCAATGGCGACATCAATAACCAGACGCTGTTTGCGCTCGGCGAATCCGATCTCGCGAGCTAGCGGGCGGGAGCAAAACGATGATTAGATTTTTGACGCTTCTTACTACAGCTGCACTGTGCGGCTTCGCGGCGCAGGCGCAAACCGCGGGCGATGGGTTCGTGGCATTGTTCGACGGCAAAAATCTCGATCATTGGCAGGGCGACGGCAAAGCGCAGTTTGCGATCGAGGACGGAGCCATCGTCGCAAAGGGCAAGAAGGATCCCAAGGACAATGCGTTCCTGATCTCCAAAGACAGTGCGCATGCGCTGCCGCCCCGGACGCAACAGCAGCCACACCATGATCAGCACGTTGGCGAGATTCCAGAGCAACCCATTCAGGAACGCTGCCTGATAGGACCCGGTAAAATCGAATAAGGCGCCCGACATCCAGCCGCCGAGTGCCATGCCGGAAAGCGTGGCCATGAACACAAGACCGACGCGAACGCCTGCCTCCTGCGGCGGGAAATACTCGCGCACGATGACCGGGTACATCGCCACGATGCCGCCCTGGAAGAGGCCGAACAGCGCGGAGATCACGTAAAGGGACATGACGCTGTCGAAGAACAGATAAAGCAGGAGCGCGACGCCCTGCAGCAGCGAGCCAAGCAGCAGCGTGGCAACCCCGCCGATGCGATCGGCAACGAAGCCGGATGCGAGCCGGCTCGGAATGCCGAACGCCAGCATGAGCGCGAGCATCTGCGCCCCGCGCGCAGGCCCATAGCCGAGGTCGCCGCAACACGCGACGATGTGCACCTGCGGCATCGACATGGCGACGCAACAGCACACGCCCGCAAGGCAGAGAATCGCTTGCAGCGTATTCGGCGACAGACGAAGCGCGTTCTCTGCGCCCAAAATATCTGAGGAAACGGCTTCGCGGCCCGGAGCGCGCCGGCGCAGCAGCATAAGGAGAGGCGGCATGGTCAAAGCGCAAAAGAGACCGATGCCGATGTGGGTCGCGCGCCAGCCTGCCGCACCAATGAAATGCTCCACCACGGGAGGCCAGAGCGCTCCGGCGATGTAATTACCCGATGAGGCGATTGCGACGGCGAGTGCGCGCCCCGACAAGAACCACTGCGAAGTATCAGCGATGATTGGCCCAAAGGCGACCGACGCGCCCAGGCCGATGAAGGCGTGCGCGAGCACAAACAGCCAGAGAGTCGGAGCGGCGCCTGCCCCGATGTAACCGCCGACGAGTGCGCCGAGTCCAAGCAGGCCGGGCATGAGCATGCCGACCCGATCGCACAGACGCCCGAGCACGACGCCTCCGCATGCGAAGCCCGCCATCGTGACGGTGTAAGCAAGCGCGGCTTCGGCACGAGCCACCCCGAAGTCCGCCTGCACTGCGGGGAGCGCAACGGCCGCCGACCACATGCCGACGCCGCCAACCGTGCCGAAAACCACGGCAACGACGAGCCGCCACCATGCGTGGCGCGAGTCCACAGCATGGTGCGCTGTCGCGGATACGAGCATGCGGCTTAATTGCGTGTGCGCATCGTTGCGGTCAACCGCGCCACGCGCAGCTGGTGCATGCGTGAACTGCGCGCCTACTCGGCGGCAAGTTATTCTAAAAGAGCAAGGCCCGATTTTAGTGAATGCAAGAGAGTTTAGAATCCGACTTGCCAGCCATGGCTGCGAAGCAGCGAAGGCTGGTGGGTGCGACAGGGATCGAACCTGTGACCCCTACCATGTCAAGGTAAGGGTCACGATTACTCTAATTTGTTCTGAGCGTGGATTTCCGTTTGTGATTTTCCGAAAAACTATGCCATATCATGCCCATGGATGCCATTTAAGTTTGCTGGGATTTTCTCATGTTTTCTGGAGTTAGCTGCAGTGAGGTGCCCCAGGGGTGCCCTGGCGCTGAGTTTCGGCGATGGCGCCTCTGATGCCGGCCCTAACGAAACGCCGAATTGATACAGCGCGCCGGGCTGTTTCGCGCGAAATTAGGCTGTGGGATGACGATCCCCGCGGCTTCGGCCTGCGGATCAAGCGAACCGGTGTTGCGACATTTTTTGTGCAATATGCGAGTCCGGCCAGCGGGCGCAAAACGCGGTACAC
>DATCJI010000345.1:0-4429 GCA_036562835.1 Xanthobacteraceae bacterium
GAATGCGCCGGCCAAGCATCATCATGTCGGCCGCCCGGGTGAGACCGGCGATGCGCGCGACACGCTGGCTGCCGCCACTGCCCGGAATCTGCCCCAGCGTGACTTCCGGCAATGCGAGTACCGTGTCCTTCGTGGCGATGCGGATATCGCACGCCATCGCGAGCTCAAATCCCACGCCCATCGCGTATTTCTCCATGACGCAGATCACCGGCTTTGGGCAGCGCTGCGGGGAGGCGATGTTCCAGGCGAGATCGGACATTTCGTCGAGCGGGATTTCGGGAAAGGCCTTCACATCCCCACCCGAGGTGTAGACACCGTTCTTGCCGCGGATCACGACCACGCGCACGTCGGAGTCCTGACCGAAGCCGTCCATGATGGCGTTGATCTGCTTGCGCCCCTGATAGGAGACGACGTTGAGCGGCGGCCGGTCGAGCCAAAGGAATCCGACCTTGCGTTTTTCATCGACTTCGTAGTGCAGCCCGTCGAGACTTTTCAGGATTGCTGCACGCTGCTCGCCATAGTCTTTGGTCATCGGGTTTCCTTATATGGTTCGTAGTCGCCGGCGCGCAGCTTGCGGCGCAGAAGCTTGCCGGAGGCAGAGCGCGGGATGGATTTGACGAAAACATATTCTTTCGGCCGCTTGAAACGGGCGAGACCTCTGTTCAAACACTCGCAATCGAGCTGCTCGGGCGAGACAGCCGGATGCGCCGGCTCGACGAAGGCGACCACTCTGGCACCGAGCCGCTCATCCGGCATGCCGACCACCGCACAGCCGGCGACCAGGCTGCTGCGCGCGAGCATCTCCTCGACTTCCTCCGGAAAGATGTTCTCGCCGCCGCTGATGATCATGTCATCGACACGTCCCACGACGTAAAGCTCGCCATCCTCGTCGAATCTGCCGAGATCGCCGGTGCGATACCAGCTGCCCGCAATGGACTTGGCATCCGCATCGGGCCGCTTCCAGTAACCCGCAAACGCTTCCGGACTTTGCATGCTGGCGATGATCTCGCCGGATGCGCCGACCGGGAGGTCAATCCCGATATCGTCATCGGGCGAGGGAGACACTATGCGGATGACCTGATTCATGCCGGCGCGCCCCGCGCATCCCGGCTTGCGGTCGAGATGGTTGCAGTACGTGAAGGTATAGATCTCGCTCGAGCCGTAATAGTTGACGAACAGATCGGGGTTGAGCTGCTCGAGACAGCGCTCGATCAGCGTAGCCGACATGTTCATGCCCGCATAGCCAACCCGCGAGAGCGAGCGCAGGTCGTAGCGGCTGAATTCCGAATGCTGAAGCAGGTCGTGAAACATCGTCGGCACGAGAAAGAGGGTCGTCAGCCGCTCGGTGGCAAGGACCCGCAACACCTCTTCGGGAGAGTATTCGGGCACGCAAACAATGCGGCCGTTGAGGAGCGCGCTCGCGAGCAGGATGCGCACGCCCATTGTGTGAAAGAAGGGCATGACGCCGAGGCAGGAATCGCCCTGGCGATATTGGTTCTGCGCAATGTGCGAGATTGACGCGGCAAGCTCGTTGCGATGGCTGCGCGGAACCCCCTCGGGCCGCCCGGTGGTGCCGGACGTGTAGAGCATCAGGCAGGTGGAGAATTCATTCACGCCCGCGGCGTCATCAATGGATGGCCCATCGAGCAGTACGGAGAAACGCAACCCGTCTCCCCTGGCATCAGCCACGAGGAGCGCGCGGCACGGATCGAGTCTGGCGGCCGCAACCGCCTCGGGTGCGGCGGAGCCCGACGCGCCGTCGAAGGCAACGGCTTGAGCCTCTGAATCCTCGAGGCAGTAGCGGATCTCGTCCGCGCTGCCGCGCCAGCTCACCGGGGTAAAGATGAGCCCGAGCAGATGCGCGGCCCAGTAGAGGGTGGCCATCTCGTAGCGGTTGCGCATGATGACCGCGAGGTGATCGCCAGCAACGAGGCCCATCGCGCGCAACCCGCCCGCGACGGCTTTGATCTCATGGTACCATTCCGCATAGGTGAGGCGCTTGCTTCCCTCGATGATGGCAATCGCTTCGGGCTGCCGCCGCACCGAAACCGCAAAGGCGCTACCGAGATCCATAGTGATCTCTCTTATCGTCCATGCAGGCTGTGGCCTTCAACACGGCAGGATTAAACGCCGCACCCTTGGACCCGAAGTGGCCAGGCAACGAAAGCGGGGGCGGGCGCGTTGGTGAAAGAGAAGGAGGCGCCTATGACCCGGAAGAATTCACAAAATAGGGCCGCGTCCGGGCCCGCTCAGAAGCTCAATCCAGGGGACGAAGCCGCGCCGGGCACTCCCGGGACCGGCGAGGACATCTGCCCGCAATGCCATGGGAAAGGACGCATGGACGGCTCGGCCTGCCCGAGGTGTGGCGGCACCGGCCGAATCGTCGAGGGCATCGGCGGCGCGTGAACATTTCCCTCTGTCGAGCAGACTTGGCGTCTTATCAGTATTGCAGTCGAGTGAGGCAGCGATGAATGTCCAGCTCGATCTGCTGCCCCTTGGCCAAATCTACGCCGGAATCGAGTCCTCTTAAGCATTGCCCGATTGCAGGTGTAACACCGGGCCCCCTGTAAACTGCAGGCAATTTACAGGCCACCAACAGTGGCGTCGGGTATTCTCGCCAAACACCTGCCGTTCTGTTGCCAAAGCGCAACGTGGGTTCGTTTTGCCAAAAATCTGTTTTGCGTCGCCGGCTGGCGCCAACATCATAGCAGTTTCATAGTTCGTGTCTCAGCCGAAGGGCAGTCCAAGGGTGCACTCCACCAAAGCGCATTGCAAAAAACAATAATCTGCAATGGGGCGCGGCTCGAGTGATGCCTCGGGTCTTTGTCGGCTCTGGGCCTCTGTTGCGCAAATGTGGGTTCGTTCCTCGAATTGTGGCTGCTTCGCACTGCTTTCCGGACTGCAAGTGTGGCGCATGCGCCACGTGGGTTCGTTTTTACAATTTTCTCGTTCGTCATAGTCCGCGTGCAATAAAAAACCCGGCGCGATGGCCGGGATTCAAACGCACCTATCAAGATTAATGAATTTATATCATATTACTGTACAGTGCACAAGAGAAATTTTTTCCGCCTCTTATGGGTCGGCACGGGAATCTCCGCAATGCCCCACCCAGGCGCTGACCGTGCATTCATCTCCTTAAGAGCATTCAATTCGGACGCATCGAGCCTATCATTCCTTATGATCCTGCCGCCATTGCGATGGCGATTCAAAAGTTCCTGCCCAGATCCCGCGGCTCGCAGATTTCGCCTGTGCCTCCTCGGCCTCGTAGGTGCCGGCATAACCAAAGGCGATGGCCCAGCCTTGCTGCACCAGCCAGGCATTTACATCGGAGCCATCAGATAGCGTGCACACCGCGAGCACGCGCTTGTACTTGTCGAGAGCTCGAGGTTGGCAGGTCA
This sequence comes from Xanthobacteraceae bacterium, assembly GCA_036562835.1. GTDB lineage: Bacteria > Pseudomonadota > Alphaproteobacteria > Rhizobiales > Xanthobacteraceae > VAZQ01. Next base: position 3,399 of record DATCJI010000345.1, read on the forward strand.
ACTCCTGCCCCCTGATGTGCGCTCTGAGCTCGCTCGCCGCCGTTCTTCCGCACGGCCACGCTTTCCTTGTGCATCGGTGCAACTATGATCCGATTCCGGTGCGTCGATCCCTTCCAGCCGAATATGTGTATCGGAGATGACGATCGTGTCACCATCGATGACCCATGCTTTGCCGGTGATGGGCGCCTGCGGCTCTGTATTCCAGCGCGTGTACACATAAAGAGCAAGCAAACAGGCGAAAAGAATAATGCCGAGAAGGACGCCTGCGGGGTCTTGCTTGACCCTGCCCGATCGGGCCTTCGGTTTACGAACCCGTTTGCTCATTGGTTATCGCCGATTTGCTTGACGCACCGTCACCGGTCGCGCAGCAAGACAGCCGACGAGTCTTTTCTGGCTTCCCGCTTGCGCGGGAATGAGCGAAAAATGCTAGCGTTGGGCCGATTACTGGTGACCGATGTACCAGCCCGAGCATTTCCGCGTCGACGATCTGCCGCAGATGCATGCGCTGATACGCGCGCGGCCTTTCGCGGCGCTCGTGTCGGCAGGGGCGTACGGCCTTTACGCCACGCACATGCCGACCGTACTGAAGGATGATGATGGACAGTTTGGACTGGTCGAGTTCCATCTCGCGCGCGCCAACCCGCACTCCAAATACCTTGCGGAGCGCACGGAAGCCTTGCTGATCTTCCAGGGGACCCGAAGCTTACATCACGCCCAAGTGGTATCTGTCAAAAGCCGAACATCAGAAGGTGGTACCGACCTGGAATTACGCGGTCGTGCATGCGTATGGCCGGCCGGAAGCGATGCAGGATCCGCACTGGCTGCGGCGCCATATCGCCGAATTGACCGCGCAGCAGGAGCGAACAGAGGCGACGCCATGGGAAGTCACGGACGCACCCGCAACCTTCATCGACGGGATGGTGCGCGGCATTGTCGGGTTCGCTTCGCCATCGCGCGGCTCGAGGGCAAATGGAAGATGAGCCAGAACCGAGCGATCACGGATCGGGAAGGCGTAATGGCGGGATTGAGGG
>DATCJI010000032.1:0-3200 GCA_036562835.1 Xanthobacteraceae bacterium
GGCAGCGGCTCCTGGCGCAGCGTATTGATGCGGTCCTCGCCGCCGCGCCAGAGCGACAGGTTGTGATGACAGCCGGATGCCGAGACGCCCATGAACGGCTTCGACATGAAGCAGGCGATGACATCATGCTCGCGCGCGACCTGGGCGCAGATTTGCCGGTAGGTCGAGAGGCGGTCGCAGGTGCGCAACGCCTCGTCATACATGAAATTGAGCTCGAGCTGCCCGGGAGCGTCCTCGTGGTCGCCTTGGATCATGTCGAGGCCCATGGCGCGCGCGTAATCGATCACCTTGAGCACGATGGGACGCAGCGCCTCGAACTGATCGATGTGGTAACAGTAGGCGCGGGTGAAGCCGCCGCCCGGCGCGCCATCGGGACCGCGCTTGAGCCACATCATCTCCGGCTCGCAGCCGAGCCTCAGATGCAGCTTATGCTTGCTCTCGAACTCCGCGTGAATGCGGCGCAGGTTGCCCCGGCAATCGGAAGTGAGAAATCCACCCGGATCATCCGGCTCCTCGCGGTTGCGAAAGAGCGTGCAGAAAACGCGCGCGACGCGCTTGTCCCAGGGCAGCTGGCAAAATGTTTCCGGGTCCGGGATGCCGACCAGCTCGGAGGCCTCGGGACCATAGCCGATGTACTGGCTGTGGCGGTCGAGGAAGAGATTGGCGGTCGCGCCATAGACAAGCTGGAAGCCGCGCTCGCTGGTGCTCTCCCAGTGATCGGCCGGGACACCCTTGCCGACGATGCGGCCGGTAACGGAGATGAACTGATAGTAGATGTAGCTGATGCCGAGAGCATCGATCTTCGACCGTACCTCCCGCACCTGCTCGGCACGGTTAGGGTCGCGGACATAAGCCTCGAGCTTGGTCATCTCGCTCGTTGCGCCTTCTTTGCCGGTAGCGATCGGGCTCGCCGCGCGCTATGGTAGCGGCGAGTCGGACCAATTTCAAACCGAATTGCAGAATTGGTTGGAATTGGTTCGCGAAGTGAAGACAGCCATGAAATCCTCCCTTGCCGCACCGGCTTCGGCGGCGCTTGCAATCGCCCCTGCACAAAGCCGCACGGCGGCGGTCATTGCCGCGCAGCTCCGCGCGGCCATCCTGAACGGCGCCTACATCCTGGGGGACCGGCTGCCGCCGGAGCGCGACATCGCGCGCCAGCTCGGCGCATCCCGCTCGACCGTGCGCAACGCACTGCAGCTCCTCGAGGATGACGAGCTCGTGACCCGCAAGCCGGGAAGCGGCACCTACGTGGCCCAGAACGCACGTTCCGCGGCCGACGATGTCGCCGAAATCACCAGTCCGCTCGAGCTCGTGGAAGTGCGCGCGGCACTCGAGCCCCGCATGGTCCGGCTCGCCGTGCTCAATGCCAAGCCGCGCGATCTCGATCGGCTGTGGGAAGCTCTCGAGGAACTCGAGCGTGCGGGATCGGATGCAGACCGGTTCTCGCGGTGCGACCAGCAGCTGCATCTTGCACTGGCGAGGGCCACCCACAACCCGCTCATTGTCTGGATCTACCAGCAGGTGAACCGCATCCGCAGTCATCCCCATTGGGTGGCGGTGCAGCCGAAGGTCCTCACCGTGCAACGTATTGCGGCCTACAATGCCGAACATCGCGCGCTGGTCGAGGCAATCTCGGTGCGCGACGGCGAACAGGCGGCGCAGATCATGCAAGCGCACCTTCAGGCGGCGAGGCAGCACCTGCTCGGCGTGCACTCCGGTTAGTGCGATGCGACAAGATGCATGTCTGTCGTCATGGCCGGACTTGTTCCGGCCATCCACGTCTCATCTGCGGACTAGACGTGGATGCGCGGGACAAGCCCGCGCATGACGCGACCAGCCGAGCTGTCTGATAAATCGGCAGACCTCCGCCCTGAACTCGAGCCGGAATCTCCGCAGATACTGCGGCGGGAAATCGGCTGGCATGACGCGTTCTGGCTCGCCAGCGGCGTCCCCGCGCTCGTGCTTTTTTCAATCGGAGGAATCGCCGCAACCGTCGGCACGCCCTCGTACATCGTCTGGCCGCTCTCCGTGCTGCTCGGCTTCATCCAGAGTTTCACCTATGCGGAGATCGCCGGAATGTTTCCGAGCAAATCCGGCGGGGCTTCGATCTACGGTGCGGCAGCCTGGATTCGATACGGCAAGCTGTTCGCTCCTCTTTCCGTTTGGTGCAATTGGCTCGCCTGGACTCCCGTATTGGCCATCGGCTGCGGTATCGCCGCCGGATACATCCTCAATGGCGTCGGGCCGACAGGCTCCGCATTGCGCGGCTTCGAACTGATATTGCTGGACCTCTCGGCTCTCAAAAGCGGGCTCAAGCTGCGCATCGATGCGACCTTCATCGTGGGCGCGGTTTTGCTGCTCATGGTATTTGCCATCCAGAACCGAGGAGTGTGGCTCACCGCGCGATTTCAGATGACCATCGGAGTTTTGGCCCTGCTGCCGCTCTTGATCATTGCACTGGTGCCGATCGTGGCCGGCAAGGTGAAGGTGGAAAATCTTGTCCCGCTCGCGCCTTTGCGCGCGATCGAGAACGGTCATGCGGTTCTGGGCAGTTGGGACCGCGCCGGCTGGGGCCTTTTTCTCGGCGGCCTGTTTCTTGCGGCGTGGTCCACCTACGCCCTCGAAACGACGATTTGCTACACGAGCGAGTTGAAAGATCCCGGCCGCGATTGCATTCGGTCCATTTTTGCCGCGGGCCTCCTTTGCCTTCTCATGTTCACCATCGTGCCTTTCGCATTTCAGGGGACGCTCGGGCTCGAAGCCATGCTCGATCCCTCCATTTTTGACGGCTCAGGCGTCGCTGCCGCGATGGCGCGCATGGTGAGCGGCGGCGCAGCCGTGTCCTTCCTTATCGTTGTTCTGCTGCTGCTCGCTCTCGTGCTCTCCATCATCACCGCGATGGCCGGCTCCTCGCGCACACTTTATCAGGGCGCGGTAGATGGATGGCTGCCGCGTTATCTCGCGCGCGTCAACGCGCATGGCGCACCGACACGGGCCATGTGGACGGGACTCGTCTTCAACGTCGTCGTCTTGCTGCTCTCCGATTACGTGTTTGTGCTCGCCGTTTCGAACTGCTGCTACCTGATTTTCAATTTCCTCAATCTCAATGCCGGATGGATCCACCGCATTGACAACCCGCAGGCGCAGCGGCCATGGCGCGCACCCGACGTGCTGATCGGGCTGGGTACGGCGTTGGCTTT
>DATCJI010000370.1:0-5376 GCA_036562835.1 Xanthobacteraceae bacterium
CAGCATTTCTGCAGGCCAGCAACGGCCGAGCCATGCGTGCCGTCGACGTGAAAGGTCACGAGATCATCGCGGCGGACGCGCGTGGACCAGGAGCTGTTGATATGCGCAACAATACCGCCCTTCAGCTGGAACGTGGCGTAAGCCGAGTCATCGACATCGACGTCGTAGGGCTTGCCGTCCTCGTCCCAGCGTTTCGGGATGTGAGTTGCGCCCACGCAAGAGACGCTCTCGACGTCGCCGAACAGGTTGTCCAGCACGTAGCGCCAGTGGCAGAGCATGTCGAGAATAATGCCGCCGCCTTCCTTCTTGCGATAATTCCAGGACGGCCGCTGGGCCTGCTGCCAATCGCCCTCGAATACCCAATAACCGAACTCGCCACGTACGGAGAGAATGCGCCCGAAGAAGCCAGCATCCACCAGCGTTTTCAGCTTGAGGAGGCCCGGCAGAAAAAGCTTGTCCTGCACGACGCCGTGCTTGATGCCGGCCTTCCTGGCGGCGCGCGCGACATCAAGCGCATCCCCCAAGGTCTCGGCAATCGGCTTCTCGCAGTAGATGTTCTTGCCTGCGGCGATCGCCTTGTGCAGCAGGGACGCGCGCAACTTCGTCGTCGCCGCATCAAAGAACACAGTGTCCTCTGCATTCTTCAGCGCGCCGTCGAGGTCCGTGGTCCAGCGAGCAACGCCGTTTTCTTTCGCGAGCTGCGCGAGCTTGCGTTCGTTGCGTCCGACAAGGATGGGGTCAGGCACGACCGTATCGCCGTTGCGCAAGGTGACGCCCCCTTGGGCCCGAATAGCATTGATCGAGCGGATCAGATGCTGGTTCATGCCCATACGGCCGGTCACGCCGTTCATGATGATCCCAAGCCGTTGCTGCGCCATGCCAATCGCCTTATGCCTTGCTGCAGCGCCAAGCTGACCATGTCCGATGCACGCCGATCAAGCGCACTTTTCGCAACCCGTCATTCCGAGCCCGGAATGATGCATGCCTGATTTCCTCCATCGCCGCAGCTTCACCATTGAATGGGGTCATTGCGATCCTGCAGGAATTGTCTTCAACAGCCGGTTTTTTGAATTCTTCGACTGGAGCACGTGGCTGCTGTTCGAGGCGGCGTTGGGGGTGCCCTGCCGGGACCTGCCGGCAAAGTTCGGCATTGCCAGCCTGCCGCTTGTCGAGGCCAGGGCCAATTTTCTCAAACCCGTGAAGCTCAACGACCGAGTGGAGATTGCCTCGCATGTGAGTGAATTCAGGCGGTCGAGCTTTGATGTGCAGCATCGGTTGACTGTGGCGGGCGAGCTCGCAGTTGAAGGCGGCGAGACGCGCATCTGGGCAATGCGCATCTCCGATGAACCCGTGAAACTCAAAGGCGCTCCCGTTCCGACTGAGGTGGTCGAGCGGTTCCGGATCCGTGATCCGCAGCCCCCCGCGTGCTAAGCAGCCCAATGAATGAAGAACTAACGCTGGGGTATGGGCTGCAGTTCGCGGACCTCTATGAGCGCGAAGGTCTGGTGCGGCTCGATGCAGCGTTTATCGAATTTCTCAAGGCGGATAACGTCGAGCTGTACAATCGGCTGCTGGCGGCGCGGGCAACGCCCGAGCAACTCAACAGCAAAGCACACTCCGATCTGATTGTCGCACTCGCGCCGGCGCTCGAAGGTTTCATTGGAGAGCTGTTCGGGATCCGCGAGCCGTTGCGCGCGCTCGCGGGCGAGCAGCAAACGCTCGGGCCCCTTTACACCGTGAAGCGGCTGTTCGTGCAGCGGCGCGCGGCCAAGAAATACGGGTCTGCGGACGTGGCGGCTTTCAACGCGTCAGCACTCCGGCAGGAGCTCGAGCAGCTCGTGGGCCACAATTTCACAGAGCGCCGCTTTGCTGAAGCGGTGGACAGCTGGATGCGTGCGGAGGCGGAGAACGCCTCTGCGCTCGACCTCGCGGCCCGCTACGCCGCGTGGGCTGTGCATACGAAGGAAGGCCAGGAGCTGCATAAGGGCGGCGTGCTCTTCAAAACGCCGCACAAGCTCGATCCACACCGCCTGATCCCGATCGAGGCCGAAGTGAGAAATGGCGTGAGCATGCTGAAGCTGCCGGTCGAGCATCGCCGCGCGCGCGATGGCTTTGCTCTTACAGACCAAGGCACCGATTTCGTCGGCGCGCTCGATCAGGCGAACTACTGCATCTGGTGCCATCATCAGGGCAAGGACTCGTGCTCGCAGGGGCTCAAGGAGAAGTCCGGCACGTTCAAACGCAGCGTTTTCGGAGCGCCGCTTGCCGGGTGTCCCCTCGATGAAAAGATTTCCGAGATGAACGAAGTCGCCGCCGCCGGGCACATGCTCGGCGCGCTCGCGATCGTCACACTCGACAATCCGATGTGCGCCGCAACCGGCCACCGCATCTGCAATGACTGCATGAAGGCCTGCATCTTTCAGAAACAGCAGCCCGTCGACATCCCGCAGATCGAGACGCGCGTGCTGAAGGAAGCGCTGACGCTGCCCTGGGGCTTTGAAATCTATTCCCTGCTCACGCGCTGGAATCCGCTCAATCTGCGGCAGCCGCTGCCGAAACCGCCTTCAGGCCGTTCAGTGCTGGTCGTGGGGCTGGGCCCAGCCGGCTTCACGTTGGCGCACCATCTGATGAACGACGGTCATACCGTCGTGGGCCTGGATGGGCTGAAAATCGAGCCGCTTTCACCGGATCTTTCCGGCGTGCGCGCTGACGGCAGGCGCATTTCGTTCCGACCCATCCGCAATGTGGCAGAGCTGCGCGAGGATCTTGATGCGCGAGTCATGGCCGGGTTTGGCGGTGTCGCCGAGTACGGGATCACCGTGCGCTGGGATAAAAATTTTCTCAAGCTTGTGCGGCTGCTGCTCGAGCGCAGAAGCGCATTCAAGATGTTCGGGGGCGTGCGCTTCGGCGGCGCCATTACCATAGACGGCGCCTTTGCGCTCGGCTTCGATCACATCGCATTGTGCGCCGGCGCCGGCCGCCCGAGCATCGTAACGATGAAGAACGGGCTTGCTTCGGGCGTGCGCCAGGCGAGCGATTTTCTGATGGCGCTCCAGCTTACCGGAGCAGCAAAGTCGGACAGCCTGGCCAATCTGCAGATCCGACTGCCCGTTGTGGTGATTGGAGGCGGGCTCACCGCGATCGATACCGCAACCGAGGCGCTCGCCTACTATCCCTTGCAGGTCGAGAAGTTTCTGAGCCGATACGAAGCACTGTGCGCCGAACGGGGTGAGGCTGAAATACGCGCCGGTTGGAGCGCGAACGAAAAAGAAGTTGCCGAGGAGTTCCTGGATCACGCACTGCAGATCCGCGCCGAGCGCGTTGCGGCCGCGCGCGAACGGCGTAAGCCGCGTCTGGCCGAGCTTGTGACCCAATGGGGTGGTGCCACGATTGTGTACCGGCGCCGGCTCATCGATTCTCCGAGCTACACGCTGAACCACGAAGAAGTGGGCAAAGCGCTCGAGGAGGGGATCCGGTTTGCGGAATGTCTCACTCCGCGGGAGGTGCTCCTCGATACATATGGCTGCGCTCGGGCGCTGCGGCTTAGCGGCGGCGCGGCAAAGAACACAATCGATTTGCCCGCCCGTACCATCTTGGTGGCTGCCGGCACGCAACCGAACACCGTGCTGGCGCGCGAAGAGCCGCAGCATATCGCTCTCGATGGCAAGCATTTCCAGGCTTTTGACGAGACAGGTCAGAAAGTCACGCCGGATCGGATCACGAAACCTTCAGCTGCGCATGTGCTCGCCCACGTGCGCGCCGACGGTCGGAGCATCAGCTTCTTCGGCGACCTGCATCCCTCGTTTGCGGGCAACGTGGTCAAAGCCATGGCCAGCGCCAAGCAAGGCTATCCGGTAGTCACTCGGATGCTGCAGGGCTGCGGTCCGTCCTCTCAGTCCCCGCAGGAGATAATCGATCGGCTCGATGCCGAGCTGCGGCCCACCGTCGCTGACATCAACCGCCTCACTCCAAATATCGTCGAGATCGTGGTGCGCGCACCCATGGCGGCACGCGCCTTTCGACCGGGCCAATTCTACCGCTTGCAAAACTATGAGACGCTCTCGCCGAGCACCAATGACACGCGGCTGGCCAAAGAGGGCCTGGCGCTAACCGGGGCCTCCGTCGATCGCGAGCGCGGCCTGCTTTCCACGATCGTGCTGGAAATGGGCGGCTCGTCCGATCTGTGCGCGCAGCTTTCTGTCGGGGAACCCATCGTGCTCATGGGGCCCACCGGTCATCCGACCGAGATACCCGCAAACGAGACGGTGCTGCTCCTGGGCGGCGGCCTAGGCAACGCAGTGCTGTTCTCCATAGGGCAGGCGTTGCGGCGCAACGGGAGCCGCGTGATCTATTTTGCCGGCTACAAACGCATCATAGACCGCTACAAGGTCGAGGAGATCGAGCGCGCGGCCGACGTCATCGTCTGGTGCTGTGATGAGGCGCCCGGTTTTCGCCCCCAGCGGACACAAGACAAGACCTTTGTGGGCAACATTGTTGCAGCGCTCGACGCCTACGGCTCGGCCAAGTTGGGTGTGCAACCGGTTCCCCTTGCCGAAGTCGACCGGATCATTGCCATCGGCTCCGACAGCATGATGGCGGCCGTCGCGCATGCGCGGCAGGGAATGCTGGCGCGGCATCTCAAGCCGGGCCATAAGGCGATTGCTTCGATCAATTCGCCCATGCAGTGCATGATGAAGGAAATTTGCGCGCAATGCCTTCAAGTACATCGCGATCCCCAAACGGGCGTGGAGAGCGTCGTGTTCTCCTGCTTCAATCAGGACCAGGAGCTTGATCGCGTCGACTTCGACAACCTGCGCGCACGGCTCTCCCAGAACGGCGTGCAGGAAAAGCTGACGCGACTCTGGATCGACCGTTCGCTGCGGCAACTCGGCTTGCGCCAGACCGCAGCCGAGTGATTACTCGCGAAAGAGCCAGCCGCCGCGACCGAGCTCGTCGGGGAACATAACAATCAGACCGTCATTGCGAGGGTGTGTCTGCAATCCGGCACCCGCCAAAGTGGTCTTGAGCTTTGTCAGAGAGGCGACGCGGATTTCACACGCGCCGATGAAAGGCAGGAACGGAATCGGAATTTCCGGAAAAATTTGCGCGAAGGCGGCATGCCCAACGAGGTCGATGCATCCCCGATCTAGTTGAATACGTCGATTGGCAAAGTCGGTGCGCGCGTCCCGGCCGGTAAATCGAGCGTAGCGTTGCGATGCATCCTGAACGTCCTCGACCGCGATCACCACTCGCTGCAACGCGACCGCGCCGTTCGGATGCGAGAGCCAGCGTGGCTGCCAGACTTTCCCCTCGGTGTGATGCGTCAGCATCTGAATGCGGCCTTCGGCCATTTCGCCGGGCTCGACTCGCGCGACC
>DATCJI010000036.1:0-3497 GCA_036562835.1 Xanthobacteraceae bacterium
AGGAAGTCGAGAAGTGGACGCCCGAGGAGACCGAGCGCGTCACCGGCGTTCCGGAAGCGCAGCTCAAGCGCGTCGCAGAGATGTTCGCAAAGCAGCGGCCGTCCTGCCTGATCTGGGCAATGGGCCAGACGCAGTTCTCGATGGGCACCGCCAATGTGCGGGCGAGCTGCATCGCACTCCTTGCCACCGGCAATGTCGGCGGCTTTGGCAACGGCGCGAACATCTTCCGCGGCCACTGCAACGTGCAGGGCGCGACGGACCTCGGCCTCGATGTGGTGACCCTGCCGCTTTACTACGGGCTCACCGAAGGCGCGTGGAAGCATTGGTGCCGCGTCTGGGAGGTCGACTACGACTGGATGCGCTCGCGCTTCGACTCCAAGGAGATCATGGAGGCATCCGGCATTCCTTCCACGCGGTGGTTCGATGCCACGCTGCTGCCGAAAGATCAGGTCAAGCAAAAAGACAACCTGAAGGCGATGGTCGTGTTCGGGCACGGCGGCAACACGATCACGCGCATGCCGGAGGCGGCCAAGGGCCTCGAGAAGCTCGATCTCCTGGTGGTGGGCGATCCGCATCCGACCACGTGGGCGGTGCTCGGCGAGCGCAAGAACGACACCTATCTGCTGCCCATCTGCACGCAATTCGAAACCTCGGGCTCGCGCACATGCTCCAACCGCTCGCTGCAATGGGGCGAGCAGATCGTCAAACCGATCTTTGAATCCAAGTCCGATTACGACGCGATATACATGCTCGCGCAGAAGCTCGGCTTCGCCGACCAGATGTTCAAGAACATCGGGCTCGTGGACGGGCTCGTCTCTTCAGAGGACATCCTGCGGGAGATTAATCGCGGCGGCTGGTCGACAGGCTACTGCGGGCAATCCCCCGAGCGACTCAAGGCGCACATGGCGAACCAGAAGGACTTCGATCTGGTCAGCCTGCGCGCAAAGGACGGCCCGTGCAAAGGCGACTACTATGGCCTGCCGTGGCCATGCTGGGGCACCCCCGACTTCAAGCACCCCGGCACGCATACGCTCTACAACACCAGCCTGCGCGTGAAAGACGGCGGTAGCACCTTCCGCGCCCGCTTTGGCGTCGAACGTGAGGTGAAGCTGCCCGACGGCACCACGCGCAAGGACAATCTCCTGGCCGAGGGTCCGGCCAATGCGCCGGTCGGCGCGGAGCTGCCGGGAGGCTACCCCGAGTTTACCTACGGGGTGCTGAAGAAGCTCGGATGGGACAAGGATCTCAAAGATTACGAGCGCGCCACCATCGAACAGATCGGCGGCGACAAGGCGGACACCGTGTCGTGGTCGATCGACCTGTCCGGTGGCATTCAGCGCGTTGCCATGGAGCACGGCTGCATCCACTACGGCAATGGCAAAGCGCGCGCGATCGCGTGGAACCTCCCTGATCCCATTCCGGTGCATCGCGAGCCGATCTACACACCGCGGCCCGAGCTTGTCGCAAAATATCCGACGCTGCCTGATGCGGTGCAGTTGCGCGTGCCCAATGTGGGGTTCACCGTGCAGAAGACCGCGGTAGACAAGGGCATCGCCAAGAGCTTCCCGATCGTGCTCACCTCGGGCCGCCTCACCGAATACGAGGGCGGCGGGGAGGAAACGCGCTCCAACAAATGGCTCGCCGAGCTGCAGCAGGACATGTTCGTCGAGATCAATCCGGCGGACGCTTCCGAGCGCGGCATCAAGGACGGCGCCTGGGTGCATATCTGGGGGCCGGAAATGCCGGGCGGAAAGGTCTGTCGCATGAAGGCGCTCGTGACCGAGCGCGTCGGCAAGGGCGTCGCCTGGTGTCCGTTCCATTTTGCCGGCTGGTTCCAGAGCGTGGACCAGCGCGGCAAGTATCCGCAGGGCTGCGATCCCATCGTGCTCGGCGAGAGCGTCAACGCCATCACGACCTATGGGTTCGATCCCGTGACCGGCATGCAGGAACCCAAGGCCACGCTTTGCCAGATCAAGGCAGCTTAAGGAGACTCGACAATGGCTCGGATGAAATTTCTCTGCGATGCCGACCGTTGCATCGAGTGCAACGCCTGCGTCAGCGCCTGCAAGAACGAGCATGAAGTGCCGTGGGGCATCAACCGGCGGCGCGTGGTCACCATCAACGACGGCAAGCCGGGTGAACGCTCGGTTTCCATGGCGTGCATGCACTGCACCGATGCCCCCTGCGCCGCGGTGTGCCCGGTAAACTGCTTCTACACGACCGCGGACGGCGTCGTGCTGCATTCCAAGGATCTCTGCATCGGCTGCGGCTACTGCTTCTACGCCTGCCCGTTCGGCGCGCCGCAATATCCGCGCGTCGGAAATTTCGGCTCGCGCGGCAAGATGGACAAATGCACCTATTGCGCGGGCGGCCCGGAGGCGGATGGCTCGCAGGCCGAATGGGAGAAGTACGGCTCGAACCGGCTTGCCGAAGGCAAGCTGCCGCTGTGTGCGGAGATGTGCTCGACCAAGTCGCTCCTTGCGGGCGACGGCGAGATCATCGCGCAAATCTACAAGGATCGCGTGGCCAAGCGCGGTTACGGCTCGGGCGCCTGGGGCTGGCAGACGGCTTATCGGGAAAACATCACCACCTAGGTGGAGAGAACAACAATGATGAAACTCGCCTCCTGCATGCGTTCAGCCCTTCTGGCGCTCGCCGCTTGCGCGATGCTCCTGATGGTTTCGCCTGCGGGCGCGCAGCAGCGCAATCCGGACACTTCGGTCAATCCGACGGCGAGCTCGGTCAAGGAGCAGCAGCTCCTGCAGGAGCTCAAGCGTATCCAGGGGCGCGGCACCATTCCGGACACGAAGTCTTACGTCATCGAGCAGCCGGAAGGACGCGATTGGCGACACTTCCACGAAGTGACGCTGCGCTGGATCGGCGCGATCTCGATCATCGGCATGCTCGGCCTGCTGGTCCTGTTTTATCTGATCCGCGGCATGGTGCGGCTGGAGTCGGGTCGTTCGGGGCGCGTGCTGGTGCGTTTCAATGCATTCGAACGCCTCGTGCATTGGACGACGGCAACGTGCTTCATCATTCTTGGCATCACCGGGCTCAATATTACTTTCGGCAAGCCTTTACTGCTGCCGCTCATGAGCCCCGAGGCGTTCACCACCTGGTCGCAATGGGCGAAATACATCCACAACTATCTCAGCTTTCCTTTCACCCTTGGCGTGGTGCTCATCTTCCTTATGTGGCTGGCCTGGAATTTCCCAACCCGAGTGGATTTCAAGTGGCTCAAGGAAGGTGGCGGCATCGTCGGGCACAGGCACCCGCCCGCCTATCGCTTCAACGCCGGCCAGAAGATGATCTACTGGATCGTGGTGCTCGGCGGGGGCGCAATAGCGGCGAGCGGATATCTGCTGATGTTTCCGTTCTACGGCACGGGCATCCAGGCGATGCAGATCGCCCAAATCGTGCACGGTGTTGCTGCGGTCCTGTTCGTCGCGATCATGCTCGCGCACATCTATATCGGCACGATCGGCATGGAGGGCGCC
>DATCJI010000387.1:0-2531 GCA_036562835.1 Xanthobacteraceae bacterium
CCAACAATCCGGGCTCGATCGGCGGATTCGTCTCCTATGGCTGCATCCGCATGTACAACGCCGACGTGCTTGACCTTTATGGCCGCGTGGGCTTTGGAACGCCGGTGATCGTCACGCGATAACGGCGTCGTCTCGCCGTCATGCCCGCCATCTGGCGGTTTGTCCGGCCGCACCCGACATATTGCGCGACGCTGACTTGAGAGCGCTGCAATGAATTACGTGCGGACGGCCATCCTGCTCGCCGGACTTACCGCCCTGTTCATGGGCGTCGGCTATCTGATCGGCGGCAGCAGCGGCGCGCTGTTTGCGCTTCTCTTCGCGGCCGCGACTAATCTCTTCGCCTACTGGAATGCCGATCGGCTCGTGCTCTCTATGCACGGCGCCCGCGAGGTCGATGCGCGCAGCGCGCCGGAGCTTTTCAGCCTCGTGAACGAGCTTGCCGCACGCGCCGGTCTGCCGATGCCGCGCGTCTATGTGATGGATAATCCGCAACCCAACGCGTTTGCGACCGGGCGCAATCCCGCGCACGCTGCTGTCGCGGTGAGCACCGGCCTTCTCAATACCCTCGGACGCGACGAGATCGCCGGCGTCATTGCGCACGAGCTCGCGCACGTGGAAAACCGCGACACGCTCACCATGACCATTACGGCCACCATCGCTGGCGCCATCTCGATGCTGGCGCAGTTCGGGTTGTTTTTCGGCGGCGGCTCGCGCTCCAACAACAGCGGGCTTGGCGCGATCGGCACCGTCGCGATGGTGATCCTGGCGCCCGTTGCGGCCATGCTGGTGCAGATGGCCATCAGCCGCACCCGCGAATATGCGGCGGACGAGATGGGCGGCCGTATCAGCGGGCGGCCCGATGCCCTTGCCTCTGCGCTCGCCAGGATTTCGAATGCTGCTGCAATGATCGAGAATCCAACCGCAGAGCGCGCCCCTGCCACGGCGCATCTATTCATCGTCAACCCCCTCACTCATCGTGGCATGGACAATCTGTTCTCCACCCATCCGTCTACGGAGAATCGCATCGCCGCGCTGCAGCAACTCGCGCGCGAAATGGGCATGCACGACCACGCGCGTGCCTCGACCTCTTATCCAACACACGGGGCAAGTCCCTGGGGTCAGGCTCCGGACCACCCGCGCGGCCCGTGGGGATAACAGAAGCGGGGGATGCGCCCGGCCTCGAATCGCGACGGGTGGCGGCGCATATCCTGCATAATGTGCTGCATCGGCGGCGACCCCTCGACGAGCAGCTGCACGAGGAATCTCAAGCTTTCAAGCAGCTGAGCGACCGGGATCGCGCGCTGGTGCGCGCACTCACCGCAACCGTGTTGCGCCGGCTGGGCAGTCTTCGCCACGTGCTCGCGCGCTGCCTCGAACACGGGCTTCCCGCAGCAGCCGCATCACGCGTGGAAATCGCGCTCCTTCTCGGTGCCGCGCAAATTCTCTGGCTCGAAGTGCCTGACCACGCGGCCGTGGATCTTTCGGTCCGGCTCGTACAGGGCGAGCGATCGGCCGCGCGTTACACCGCTCTCGTGAATGCGGTGCTGCGGCGCATCGCGCGCGAGCGCACCGAGCTTCTAAGCGAGACCGAGCGCGCTGCGCTCGATACCCCCGATTGGCTCATGGCGCGCTGGAGCAAGAGCTTCGGTGCCGAGACGGCGCGCGCCATAGCACTTGCCAACGCTCGCGAGCCGGACCTCGATCTAACAGTAAAGAGCGATCCGCAGGTGTGGGCAGAAAAAATCGGCGGCCACGCGCTGCCCACGGGCAGCGTGCGTGCACACGTGCATGGCCGTGTGTCGGAGCTTCCCGGCTACGCAGAGGGCGCGTGGTGGGTTCAGGATACAGCCGCAGCATTGCCCGCCCGGCTTTTCGGCCATGTGCGGGGAAAGCGCGTCGCCGATCTGTGCGCGGCGCCCGGAGGCAAGACAGCGCAGCTCGCCTCCGCCGGCGCGCACGTTATCGCGGTCGATCGCGCACCCTCGCGACTCGAGCGGCTCAAGGCGAATCTCGCGCGCCTGCACCTCGCTGCTGAGATTGTCTGCGGCGATGTTATGGAGTGGCGAGCGGAGCCGTTCGATGCGGTGCTGCTCGATGCGCCGTGCTCGTCAACGGGAACCATTCGCCGGCACCCTGACATCCCGTGGATCAAACGTCCCTCCGATATCGAGGCGCTTGTGGGCGTGCAGGGCCGAATGATCGGCCGCGCGGCCGATTTGGTGAAGCCGGGCGGACTGTTGGTCTACTGCGTCTGCTCTCTCGAGCCTGAGGAGGGCTCCGGGATCGTAGGCGCGCTCCTCGCCGAACGCTCCGATCTATGCCGTCGTCCGATTGAAGCGCATACGCTCAATGCAGCGTCCGACTGGCTTACGCCCGAGGGAGATCTGCGCACGCTGCCATGCGACTGGGCAGATAGCGAAGCCGGACTGGCAGGAATTGACGGCTTTTATGCCGCACGCCTGCAGAGGATGTAAGCCGCGTCTCAGGTTTGGAGCTGCCCGCCCCCTTCGCTCTCTTTCATCAGAATGCGG
>DATCJI010000499.1:0-6295 GCA_036562835.1 Xanthobacteraceae bacterium
TCAGCCCCGAAACGAGTCGCTCCTGCTAGTGTCCCGATTCCGAATGTCGCAAGCACTCGCCGCACCTCTGATGCGAACTTCGGAATCAAAGGAACACTAGCACTTTTTGATTCTAGTGCGGTTTTGAATTCGAAGTTCCTAACCGAGCTTGCATCCAGAATGATAGGAACTTCGAATTCACCGCACTGGTGTCAGGCAGGCAACGTATCGACGAAAATTGACGGGTCGAAATATTGCATCGCTGGCACCGGCTTTTCGATGCTCGCGAATGATACGTAAAAATCGCTAACCTGCTGTAGCCAGTTCACGACCGTGCCGTCCAGATACATGCGGCGCCATTCGCGCGACAAAAAAAGCTTCTCGGCATTGAATTCGTCCCTCAGCTCAACCATGGGTATTGCCGGATAATGGCGTTCGCGCAGAAGCGCGAGGGCCTGATCCGGCTGCGTGACCATAAAGTCATTGGCTTCTGCCCACGCACGGATCACGCGTACGAGCACATCCCTGTGCGCCGCATGAAATCCATTCCGGGCCACCCATCCGTTGACCACTGCGGAGAGGGGATAATATGCCGAAGCGTCGACCAACATTTTTGCGCCGGGCGCCTTTTCGCGGATCAGATTATTGTGCGGGACCCACAGGGCTATTGCGGGTACTGCCCTGGAAATGAAGGAAGCAACCGCATCCTGAATACGCTGATTGATGATCAAGACATCGCCTGGATTTACGCCATTGCTGCGCAGTGCAGTTTGCAGAAACACGTGCGCCGTAGTCCCGGTCGTCGTAGTTACTTTTTTGCCCTTGAAATCGCCGACCTTCTCAATTCCCATATTTGGATGCACCCACAGCTGGGCGGTTGCATATTCGATGTCGTTGATCAGAAAGACCTTGCCTCGGCCCATGGCCGGATAATGGGAGATGACAGCCCCGGTCACGAGCATATCGAGGCTGCCGGCAACCATGGCCTGAAACGCCTCTATTCCGTTTCGAAACTCGATAAACTGCATTTGCAGATTTTGGCTCTTCCAGAGTCCCATCGAGGTTGCGAGCGAAAGCTGGCCATCGACCGCCAGGGCGTGAACGTATCCGGCGGCCACCTTCGTGCTCTGTGCTAAAGCCGGAGCCGTTGCTTTCCAGCCAGACGAGAGAGATGCTGCGCACGCGAGTTTAAGAAACGAGCGGCGGCGCATCGTCCCTCCCTTGTCATGCGCGGGCTTGACCCGCGCATGCATCGAAGAAGACCGTTATCAGTAAAGTGATGGATTGACGGGTCAAGCCCCGCAATGACGACAAAGTGCCAAGGTCGACGGTATGAGTGCCGGGCGCGCCGGCATCACCCGAAATCAGCCGCCACTCCGGGTGGTGGCGTGAACCCCAGATCGCCGCGCCTGATCACAGCTTCGCGCCCGCCGTGCAGATCGAGCAGCTGCTTCTGGCGCCTGCGCGCGCGGGCATCAACGTCGGCAGGATCGCAAATCGCATGCAGGCGCGCGCGCATCTCTTCAAGCACGCGCTTGTGGCCGGCATCGCTCCCCAAATCCTTCAACTCCTCGGGGTCGGCCTCGAGATTGAAAAGCTGCGGTGGATAGTCGAGGTAATCGACATATTTCCATTTTCCGTATCGCACCATGTAGGCGGGATGGGTCGTTCCCATGCCGTGATATTCGGAGAAGGCAACGCGATCGAAGGATGCTTTCGTCGCGAGGTCCAAGAGCGACGTCCCGGGCAAAGCGCTTTCCTTTTGCGCCGCGGGAACGCCGGCCCACTGAAGAATGGTGGGGTACAGATCCACGTGGGAAATGGGCGTGCTGCACACAATTCCTGTGGGGATATCCGGCCCGCTCATCACGAACGGCACCGCAACGGTCTCCTCGTACATCGTCGATTTTCCCCACAGGCCGCGGGTGCCCATGTTGTCGCCGTGGTCGCTCGTGTAGATCACGCGTGTCGAATCGGAGAGGCCCGCGCTTTCAATCGCGTTGAGTATCTTTCCTATATTCTCATCCACGAAGCTGCAGAGGCCGAGGTAACCGGCAACGCCGCGTCTGAGCTTGTCGGGCGTGTCGAAATACTCGTCATACGTGAAACTTCCCACGTAATCCTTGAGATACGGATGATCGGGTCGCAAGTGCCGGTCATACAGCTTCGGCATCGGCAGGCGCGGGTCATCATAGTAGCGATAGAAATGCTCGGGAGGCGCAGTAAGCGGAAAATGCGGGGCGACCAGTGAAACAAAAAGGACCCATGGCTTGTCGGTGTATTTTCTTGCCTCTTCCTTCAGCCATGTTTGCGCGCGGGCGGTGATGTCGCGGTCGTAGAGCGTGTAGGGAGCCTCCCCCGGCCCAGCGAGCTTGGCCATTTTCCAGGACATGCCGCGTACCGGCAGATCGTCGCGCACGAGGCCCAGCAGATCGCCTTTGCCATCCACGACGTGCATCGGCACGATCTCTTCGCTGAACCCGTTGTCCTCCTGCGTTGAGCGGAAATGCAATTTCCCGATGGCCACGGCGCGATGCCCGGTGTCACGCAGCCGGTGATGCCAGCTGAGCACGCTTCCATCGTAGGGGTCTGCATTATCCCAGAAACCCATCTGATGGATGTAGCGTCCGGTCGCGATGACGGCGCGCGCGGGAATGCAGACCGGCGAATTGCAGTACGCTGTGCTGAAGCGAACGCCCGAAGCTGCGAGCCGATCGATGTTGGGCGTGTGCGCCAGCGGATGCCCGTAACAGCCCACCGCCTTTGCCGAGTGCTCGTCCGAGAGAATAAAAACCGTATTCGTGGGCCGGGGCATCAGAACTCTCAGCTTTGCTAAATGGCGCTGTTTGGGCGAGCATCGATCCGGGATTGACAGGGCTATCCCTGCGCCATGCTCATTCTGTCAACTGCTTCCTTTTTTTGGCCGGTACGGACCCTTGCGGACGCTGCCGAGCGAGATGCTAAGAAATTCGTCAATTACGAGCTTAGCCTCCGCGGCAGCACCCCGCAGCAGGCCTCTTCCGCGAAGGGCTGCCATGCGCGCATAAGGGGGGCGGACGGCAAATTTCGTTTGGGTGCAGGCGGGCGAATGCCTAAATGCCATCCCCGCAACCCTGAGTTTCCGAGCGCATGACCGCTTCCCTGCCTTTAGCCTCTGAGCGTTCGAGCAGCTGGCGCTCGCCTGCGGTTATTGTGCTCTGCGGGTGCCTGGTGTCGCTGTTGAGCTTTGGTCCGCGCGCGGTGCTTGGCCTGTTTCTGAACCCGCAGTCCCAGGCGAATGACTGGGGTCGAGACGTGTTCGGCCTGGCCGTTGCGTTGCAGAACATCATCTGGGGCATCGCCCAGCCGTTCGCCGGCATGCTGGCCGACCGGTTCGGCACCCTGCGCGTGTTCTGCGCCGGCGGGACGCTTTATGCAGTGGGCCTTGCGCTCATGGCCTATTCCACAACACCGCTGCTGCTCGATCTGTCTGCCGGCGCGCTCATCGGGTTTGGACTCGCCGGATGCTCCTTTTCGCTTGTGCTCGGATCATTCGGAAAGCTCCTGCCCGAGCAGTGGCGCTTGCTCGCGTTCGGCGCCGGCACGGCTGCGGGCTCATTCGGACAATTTCTCTACGCGCCCGCCACGGTCGCCCTGATGGGCATCGTTGGATGGCAAGAGACGCTTGTGATCTTCGCAGCGACCATGCTGCTCGTGCTGCCCCTTTCAATCCCGCTCTCGACCGCCGGCTCGGCCGAGTTGCAGCGCAAGCAAGCGCCACAGCAATCGCTCCGTGAGGCCTTGGCCGAAGCCTTTGGTCATCGCTCCTACATGCTTCTGGTGCTCGGCTTCTTCACCTGCGGATTCCAGCTCGCCTTCATCACGGTTCACATGCCGGCTTATCTGGTGGACCGGGGATTGTCCGCCGAGGTGGGCGGCTGGACCATCGGCGTGATCGGCTTGTTCAACATCATCGGCTCGCTATCCGCCGGATGGCTCGGCAACATCATGCCCAAGCGCTACCTCCTCTCCATCATCTATTTGCTGCGCGGCCTCGCCATTCTCGTCTTCATTGTGTTTCCGGTGAGCGCGTTTTCCGCGATTGCGTTCGGCGCCTTCATGGGTCTCCTTTGGCTTTCCACGGTGCCGCCGACCAACGGCATCATTGCGCTGATATTCGGCACGCGCTGGTTTACGACGCTTGCGGGTTTCGCATTCTTCAGCCACCAGGTCGGAAGCTTCCTGGGTGTGTGGCTGGGCGGCATCGTGGTCCAGCGCACCGGGAGCTACGATCTGGTGTGGTGGCTTTCGGTCCTGTTGGGATTTCTCTCCGCAGTGATCAATCTGCCGATTGTCGAGAAGCCGGTTTCGCGGCTCGCAACTGCTCCTGCCTGATCTCTGGAAGTGCTATCCTCCGTCATGGCCGTGCTTGTCACGGCCATCACGTCTTTTCCTAAACAAAGGCGTGGATGCGGGGGTACGCAGACAAGTTTACGCAGTCTGCGCAAGCATGACTGCGTTCCGGCGCATGACGATGTGAGGCGAGAGGCATGGCAAGCTTCAGGGCGGTCGTGGTGGAGAAGGACGGCGGCGCTCAACGCGCGGCCCTCCAGCAATTCGACGAGCAGAATCTGATGGAAGGCGATGTCACCGTCGCCGTCGAATGGTCAACGCTCAACTACAAAGATGGCCTCGCCATTACCGGCAAGGCGCCAGTCGTGCGCCGCTTTCCCATGATTCCGGGCATCGATTTCGCGGGAGTGGTCGAGCAGTCGACCAATCCCGCGTGGAAAGCGGGCGACCAGGTCATTCTCAATGGTTGGGGTTGCGGCGAGACGCATCTCGGCGGCTATGCCGAAAAGGCACGCGTCAAAGGAGACTGGCTGGTGCGATTGCCTGGCGGAATGACGGCGCGCGACACCATGGCGATCGGCACGGCCGGTTACACCGCCATGCTCGCCCTGCTCGCGCTGGAGCGCCACGGCATCACGCCTGCAACCGGGCCGGTGCTCGTCACCGGCGCTTCCGGCGGCGTCGGCTCGATAGCGGTGGCAATTCTGGCGAGACGTGGCTTTCAGGTCACAGCGTCGACAGGACGAACGAATGAGACGAATTATCTGGAGCAATTGGGAGCAAGCGAGGTGATTGATCGCGCCCAGCTCGCCGGACCGCCCAAGCCATTGGCAAAAGAGCGTTGGGCCGCCGCCATCGACAGCGTGGGTTCCACCACCCTCGCCAACGTGCTCTCGATGACGCGCTATGGGGGAGCGGTAGCGGCGTGTGGACTTGCGGGCGGCATGGATCTGCCTGCCTCGGTGGCCCCATTCATCCTGCGCGGGGTTTCGCTACTGGGGATCGACTCCGTGATGTGCCCGAAACCGGAACGCGAGCTGGCGTGGCAACGGCTCGCGAGCGATCTCGATCGCAGCAAGCTCGCGGAGATGACCAGCGAAATCCCGCTTCCTGACGTGATCAAGCATGCCGGCGAGATCCTTGCCGGGCACGTGCGCGGGCGCATTGTGGTCAGCGTCCGGTAACAAAGTTCAGGAATTGTCGACCAAGTTCGGGCATGGTTGTGCCCGATTCGCGTGCATGGTTAACGATTGGTCGAAAAGCCCTGCCGGCGGGGGATGAGAGGGGAATGGTTGCGCGGTTTGCGATCCTTGTTGCTGCATTTGTGACAGCCGGTTCGGCTTTGGCCGAGCCGCTGGGCGGGGAGGCTGTGCGGCGGCTCGTCGCCGGCAAGCTTTTCGTCTACAGCTGCTTCGACGGCTCGCGCGGCATGGGTCGCGTCTACGCAGACGGCTCGGTGATCGGGACCATTCAGGTGCAGGGATCGGGACCGGTGCGCAATGTGTGGCTTCCGGCGGGCACATTGCACGTGAAAGGTGACCTCATTTGCGCCTCACTCAAGGGTCTCGCCTTCGAGCCTTGCTTCAATGTGAACCGCACGAGCGAGCACAGCTTCCGCGGCTCCATGTCCGGCATGAGCATCGCGTACTGCGATTTCATCCGCCGCTCGAGCGTTGCCACCGGAAGCCGGCATCCGCACGGCTCCGAGCAGGACGCGCTTGAGGCGGCCACCGACGCCATGGCGCACGCCCACCGGTAAGACCCGTTACTCAAGCTCCAATCTGAACGGAGTTCCTTCGTAGGCCAGCGTTCCGCGGCCGATGGATTCGATGGCGGCGACCATGCGCCCCTCACGCCCCAGGACGCGATCGCCGAGAGCCACAATGCGCATATTCGGGCTTGCGGTTGGCGATGCATTGCGCAGAGCGCGCGCAATGGCGAGTTCGCAGCGCGCGGAATTGAGCGCACAGGCTGCGACATAGGC
>DATCJI010000001.1:0-5714 GCA_036562835.1 Xanthobacteraceae bacterium
TTCGAGCTCGAGGACATCAACTCCGAATTTCCGCAAGCCGACGTTGCTTTCGTCATCGGGGCCAACGATGTGACCAATCCGGCGGCGGAGGAAGATCCGAAATCCCCGATCTACGGCATGCCGGTGCTCGAAGTCTGGAAGGCCGGTACGGTGATGTTCTCGAAGCGCTCGCTTGCCTCGGGCTATGCGGGCATCGACAACACGCTCTTCTACCGCGACAACACCATGATGTTGTTTGGCGACGCCAAGAAGATGACCGAAGGCATCGTTAAATCGATCGAGTAATTGTCATAATTGTAGCCCGGATTGAGCTTGTAGGGTGCGCAAAGGCGCCGTACCGGCATGGAACCAGCAACAGTTTCCGCCGCGGCGCCGTGCGCACGCGTTCTTTCATTGTCGTGCTTCCGCGTGCGCTCGGCGCGCACAATTTTAACGTGCGCGGAGGACGCGGACAGGCGCGCCTTAGCGCAACCCTACAAGCTACAAAGGATCAGCGCACGCGCTCCACCTGCCCGCTGCCCTCGAGGTACCCGTATTTGCGCGTGTCCGGCATGATGATCGAGGCGATAAGCCCGATGGCCGCCATCAGTGCCACGTACCACGCAAACCACGGCTCGATGCCTGCCTGCTTCAGCCACAGCGCCACATATTCCGCGGTGCCGCCGAAGCCTGCGTTTGCGACGGCATAGCTAAGCCCGACACCGAGCGCGCGCACTTGGGTGGGGAAGAGCTCGGCCTTCACCACGCCGCTGATGGATGTGTAGAAGCTCGCAATGATGAGGGCGATCAGGACAAGCACGAAGGCGGTGTAAGGGTCCGTGACCTTGCCCAGCGCGCCAAGCAACGGCACGGCGCCGACCATGGCGAGGCCGGTGAAGAGGAGCATGTTGTTTTTCCGGCCAATGCGGTCGGACAGTGCGCCGAACGGCGGCTGCAGCAACATGTAGACGATCAGCACGATGGTCATAATGTAGGTCACCGTCGTTGCATTCATGTGCGCGGTGTTCACCAGATATTTCTGCATGTAGGTGGTGAATGTGTAGAAGTAGAGCGAGCCGATCATGGTGAAGGCGAGCACGATCGTTACCGCGCGCGGATGATGCCGCAGAAGCCCTACTATGGATCCCGCCTCCTTGTTGTGCATCGCTTCCTCGGACGCAGTTTCCGCCAGCGAGCGCCGCAGATACATGGCAACAATGGCGGCCACGGCGCCGATGAGAAACGGGATACGCCAGCCCCACGCCTTCAGTTCATCGGTCGTGAACAGCCCTTGCAGAATAGCCAGCACCAGCAGTGCGAGCAGCTGTCCCCCGATCAAGGTCACGTATTGGAATGAAGAGTAAAACCCGCGGTTTCCTTTCGAGGCGACCTCGCTCATGTAGGTTGCGGCAGTGCCGTATTCGCCGCCAACTGAAAGGCCTTGCACCAGCCGTGCGAAAAGCAGCAGTGCCGGCGCGGCCGTGCCGATGGTTGCATGCGTCGGCAGCAGAGCGATCATCAGCGAGCCTGCGCACATCATGAGCACGGACATGATCATGGAGGTCCGGCGGCCATGCCTGTCGGCAATCCATCCGAACAGCCATCCGCCCAACGGCCGCATGAAGAAGCCAACGGCAAATATTCCCGCGGTGGCGAGGAGCTGGCTGGTGGTGTTGCCGCTCGGAAAGAAAGCCGAGGCGAAATAGATTGAGGTGAAAGCGTACGCGTAGAAATCGTACCATTCGACCAGATTGCCGGACGATGCGCCGATGATCGCAGTGATGCGGCGCCACCGGTCCGCGGCCTCGGATTCGCCCGTGATGGGAATGGTCTCGGCCGCGACGCTCATCGTCTCCTCCACACGGAACCAAGTTCTTTAATTGCACTTTCGTTTGCAAAGCCTGCAAGCCGCAAGTTCTATAAACCTGGAGGAAAAAAATTGCTACGGTCATGCTGCGGCTGAGTATCAGATGAGCATTTCCATTCCGATCCGCTCGGTTCGGTGGCGGGCACTGCCCATGGCGTCCAGCGTCGGCGCCCTGGGTGTGGTGTTTGGCGATATCGGCACCAGCCCGCTCTATGCCTTGCGCGAGGCGGTGAAGGCGGCGAGCGTGAACGGCGCGCCTTCAGCGCAAGCCATTACTTCGGTCGTCTCGCTCATCATCTGGTCGCTGATTCTTATTATCTCGCTGAAATACGCGATCCTCATCATGCGAGCCGACAACCGCGGCGAAGGGGGCATTGTTGCGCTGCTCGCCATCCTGCGGACCAGATATGCGCGTGCCCGGACCTGGCGCGGGGCAGTGCTGGTCATCGGCCTGCTTGGGGCCGCGCTGCTCTATGGCGATGGCGCGATCACTCCGGCGATTTCCGTGCTCAGCGCGCTCGAAGGGCTCAAAGTGGATGCGCCGGCGCTCGCGCCCGTCGTTGTGCCGACAACCCTGGTGGTCCTTTGCGCGCTATTCGCGGTCCAGCGCCGGGGAACGGGCTTCATCGGCGGCATTTTCGGGCCGATCATGCTCGCCTGGTTTGCCGTGATCGCAATCCTGGGCCTGCGCGGCATCATGCTTGCACCCGAGATTTTGGCCGCCTTGAACCCGCTCTACGCAATTGATCTGGTGCTTCACGCCTCCCCTCTCGTCGCCTTTGCGGTGCTTGGCGCGACTTTTCTCTCCGTGACCGGAGGCGAGGCGCTGTACGCCGACATGGGTCATTTCGGCCGCTTTCCGATCAGGCTGGCGTGGTTTGCGGTGGTGCTTCCCGCGCTCGCTCTCAACTATTTCGGGCAGGGTGCGTTGCTCCTGGCCTCGCCGCAGACCCTGGAAAATCCGTTTTATCAGCTCGCGCCTGGGTGGTTTCATTACATCCTTGTGGCGTTCGCGACCGTGGCTACCGTCATCGCTTCTCAGGCAATCATCACCGGCGCCTACTCGCTCACGCAGCAGTCCATTCAGCTCGGGTTCCTTCCCCGCCTGCACGTCCTGCACACCGCGGCGCACGAACGCGGACAGATTTATGTGCCCATCGTGAACTGGACGCTGGCGGCTGCGACACTCGCCGCCGTCGTCGGCTTCGGCACGTCGGATAATGTCGCCGGAGCCTATGGCATCGCAGTCTCGGCGCTGATGGCGATCACCACATTCCTGGCGGCGCTGGTTGCCATGCGCTGGGGGTTCAATCCCGTGCTGGTCATTGCTGTGAACAGCGCATTTCTGGTGGTCGATCTCATATTCTTCGCGGCGAATTCGATGAAGGTCTTCGAAGGCGGCTGGTTCCCGCTGCTCATCACCGCCGCTATCGCGTTCATCATGCTCACCTGGCGTCAGGGCCAGCGCATTTCCCAGAACGCGCGCTCAAAGCTGCGGGAGAGCGAACCCGAATTCATGCGCAAGCTCGCCGAGCATCCGCCGGCGCGCCTGCCGGGCACGGCCGCATTTCTTTCTTCCGCCACGCGCGGCGTGCCACTCCCGCTGACTCATCACCTGCGGCACATGTACGCGTTGCACGAGCAGGTTCTGATCGTGACCGTGCTCACCACCGAGGAGCCACGGGTGCCGGAAGAGTCGCGCGTCGAAATTCAGGAGCTTGCCTGCGGCTTTACACGCGTGATCCTGCGCTTTGGCTTTACCGAAAGCCCCTCCGTGGTCGAGGGCGTGCGCTACGCGCACGAGAATGCGGAGCTCAGCTGCGACCAGCTTTCCAAAGTCTCCTATTACATCGGGCGGGAGACCATCATCCCCACGAAGCACATTCCCGGCATGTGGGTGTGGCGCGAGGCGCTCTACGCCTTCATGCAGCGCAATGCCGAACGCTCCGCCGCCTATTTCTGCATTCCCGCCGCGCAGGTGGTCGAGATCGGCATCGAGCTCGAGATCTGATCGGGGCAATCAGTCTCGTCCCGCGAAAGAGGGTACCCAGTAAGCGACGGTGTCGAACGTATTGACGGCCGGTGATTACTGGATCGCCCGCCTGCGCGGACGATGACGACCGAGGAAGCGTGGCATACCACGACAAACAATTGGCACCTGTCACTTCATGGGCTAACGTAATTGAAAATCTCCATCCAGTGACTGGAGGCCGCCCATGTTGATGACCACGGATGCCGATGCGGTAGAAACAGCGGAATGGATCGAGTCGCTGCGCGCGGTTCTGCACCACCAGGGTCCCGATCGGGCAGCATTCCTGCTCGAGAAGCTCAACGATGAGGCGCAGGGCGCCGGCGTGCACGCCGACTACGCGCTCAACACGCCTTACGTAAACACGATCCCGGTCGAGCGGCAGGAGCGCGCCAACTGGGATCGCGATGTGGAGCATCGCATCCGCTCCATCATCCGCTGGAACGCCGTTGCGATCGTTCTGCGCGCCAACAAGGAATCTTCCGAGCTTGGCGGACACATCGCAAGCTTCCAGTCGGCGGCGACGCTCTACGACATCGGCTTTGGCCATTTCTGGCACGCGCCTTCGGAGGCGCATGGCGGCGACCTCATCTACATCCAGGGGCATTCGGGTCCGGGCATTTATGCGCGCGCCTTCGTCGAAGGGCGCCTGACCGAGCAGCAGCTCCTGAATTTCCGCGAGGAAACGGGCGGCAAGGGCCTTTCCTCATATCCGCATCCCTGGCTGATGCCGCAGTTCTGGCAGTTCCCCACCGTCTCCATGGGGCTTGGGCCGCTGATGGCGATCTATCAGGCGCGCTTCCTGAAATATCTGCACGGCCGCGGCATCAGCGATACCTCGGCGCGCAGGGTATGGGCGTTCATGGGAGACGGCGAGATGGACGAGCCGGAATCCCTCGGCGCGGTGTCGCTCGCCGGTCGCGAGAAGCTCGACAATCTCGTCTTTGTCATCAACTGCAACCTGCAGCGCCTCGATGGGCCGGTGCGCGGCAACGGCAAGATCATCCAGGAGCTCGAGCGCGTATTCCGCGGCGCCGGCTGGAACGTCATCAAGGTGATCTGGGGATCGGAGTGGGATCCGCTGCTCGCCAAAGACACGTCAGGCATGCTGCGCAAGCGCATGGAGGAATGCGTCGACGGCGAGTATCAGGATTTCAAATCCAAGAACGGCGCCTATGTGCGCGAGCATTTCTTCGGCAAATATCCCGAGACCGCCGCGCTGGTGAAGGACTGGACCGACGACCAGATCTGGGCGTTACGCCGCGGCGGCTCCGATCCGGTCAAGGTCTATGCGGCCTACTCGGCCGCCGTGAAGCATACCGGCGAGCCCACCGTCATTCTTGCCAAGACAGTGAAGGGCTACGGCATGGGGGAGGCCGGCGAAGGCCAGAACATCACCCACCAACAAAAGAAGATGGGCCTCGAATCTTTGCGCAAGTTCCGCGACCGGTTCTCCATTCCGGTGCCGGACAACAAGATTGAGGAAATCCCGTTTCTCACGCTCGGCGAGCCGGAGCAGAAGTATTTGCGCGAGCGTCGCGCCCAGCTCGGCGGAGCACTGCCGCAGCGCCGGCCCAAATCGAAAGCGCTGGAAGTGCCGGAACTCTCGGCCTTTAGCGCGCAGCTCGCGAGCACCGAAGCCCGCGAGATCTCGACCACTATGGCATTCGTGCGCATCCTGAGCACGCTTCTGCGCGACAAAAACGTCGGCAAGTTCATCGTGCCCATCGTGCCCGATGAATCGCGCACGTTCGGCATGGAAGGCATGTTCCGCCAGCTCGGCATTTTTTCGCAGCTCGGCCAGCTGTACCGCCCGCAGGATGCGGATCAACTCATGTT
>DATCJI010000021.1:0-10840 GCA_036562835.1 Xanthobacteraceae bacterium
GGCCAAAGAAAGAGGTCCCGTAAGAAATGGGCTTGCGGTGCTTAGCTGATTCAGCCCCTTTGCGCCACCCGCAAAGCAGTCGGGCGACGGCCGCAGTTCAGATGGTAATTCAAAGACTTAGGGTCAATCACGGGTTCGCTGCAGTGCCGGCCGGCTATTGCAAAATACAATAGCCTGCAACGGTGCCCGTGATCGCCGTTTGGGTTCGTTTTTACAAAATTGGCAGCGCGCTCGCGACTCTCCTGCTGGCACTAGAATGGAATGTCGTCGTCGAGATCGCCGCGCTTGTCCGCCCCGGCGCCGACCAGTGCGGGCTTTCTCTCGCGCGCCGGCGCAAACGAACCGAAATCGCCTGAGCTTTCCTCGCCGACCTCAGGCGCGCCGCCCCCGCCTGCCCGATCAAGCATGGTGAGGACGGAATTGAAGCCCTGCAGAACGACCTCTGTCGTATACTTTTCCTGTCCCTGCTGGTCCTGCCATTTGCGCGTCTGCAGAGACCCTTCGAGATAAACCTTCGACCCCTTCTTCAAGTATTGCTCGGCGATGCGGCACAGCCCCTCGTTGAAAATCACGACCCGGTGCCACTCGGTCTTCTCCCGCCGCTCGCCCGTGTTCTTGTCCCGCCAGGTATCCGATGTGGCGACGTTCAGATGCGCAATGGGCCGACCATCCTGGGTCCGCCTGATTTCCGGATCGCGGCCGAGATTTCCAATGAGAATGACCTTGTTTACCGAACCTGCCATGACTCTCTCCTGCTCAAGGCCACCCTAACGGGAGGCCTCCCTGCGGCAAGCGCATTTGTCTCTTTCCCACACCCGCGCACAGGGCAACATACGTGTGTTCACTCTTTGTTCTAGCACCTTTGCGCCACGGCTGCAAGGGCGTGGGTCCTTGTGGGTGCGGGTTTTGAAACCTGCCCCGGCATGCGTTCGGCATGCGATTTGCCGATTGTCCACAGGCGTCTCCCCGTTGACCTCCCAAGTCCCTGTGCAGCCTAGCGAACGCTCCCCGTTCTAACTACGTTCCGGGCGCAGCATGGATAAATCCGACAAAACCCGCATGCGTCATCCCGAAGCCCGCGTCATTTCCATCCGCGGAGCACGCGAGCACAATCTCAAGAATCTCGACGTGGAAATCCCCCGCGATCAGTTGGTCGTGTTCACGGGATTGTCGGGCTCAGGCAAATCTTCCCTCGCCTTCGACACGATCTACGCCGAAGGCCAGCGCCGCTACGTGGAATCGCTTTCCGCCTACGCGCGGCAGTTTCTGGAAATGATGCAGAAGCCCGACGTCGACCAGATCGACGGGCTCTCGCCGGCCATTTCCATCGAGCAGAAGACCACCTCGCACAACCCGCGCTCGACGGTGGGCACGGTAACCGAGATCTACGACTACATGCGCCTCCTTTGGGCGCGGATCGGGGTGCCGTATTCGCCCGCCACCGGGCTGCCCATTGAAACTCAGACCGTCTCGCAGATGGTCGACCGGGTCATGGCGCTGCCGGAAAGCACGCGACTTTATCTCCTCGCCCCCGTCGTGCGCGGGCGCAAGGGCGAGTACCGCAAGGAGCTTGCCGAGTACATGAAGCGCGGTTTTCAGCGCGTGAAGGTTGACGGCAAGATGTACGAGATCGCCGAGGCGCCGGCGCTCGACAAAAAATTCAAGCATGACATCGACGTGGTCGTGGACCGTATCATCGTGCGGCCGGACCTCGCTACGCGCCTTGCGGATTCGTTGGAAACGGCGCTGAAGCTCGCGGAGGGGCTGGCCGTAGTGGAATTTGCCGACGCGGCAGCGGCCGCACAGCAAAGTGAAAAGAAGGTTGCAAAAATCCATGACCGCAGCGGGCCCGAGCGCCTGCTGTTTTCCGAAAAATTCGCCTGCCCGGTCTCGGGTTTTACGCTTCCAGAGATCGAGCCGCGGCTGTTCTCGTTCAACAATCCGTTTGGCGCCTGCCCGGCCTGCGGGGGCCTCGGCGTCGAGCAGCACATCGATCCCGATCTCGTCATTCCCGACAAGGAAAGGACCTTGCGCCGCGGCGCCATCGCGCCGTGGGCCAAGTCGTCGAGCCCTTATTACGTGCAGACGCTGCAGGCGCTCGGGAAACACTACCGCTTCACCCTCGATGCCAAGTGGAAGGACCTGCCGAAGAAAACCCAGGACGCCATCCTGCACGGCTCCGGAGACGACACCATCCGGTTCATCTACGACGACGGGCTGCGCGCCTACGAGACGAAAAAGACGTTCGAAGGCGTGATCACCAATCTCGAGCGGCGCTGGCGCGAGACCGAGAGCGACTGGGCGCGCGAGGAAATGGCGAAATATTTTACCGACGTGCCCTGCGCCGCCTGCAAAGGCTATCGGCTCAAGCCGGAGGCGCTGTGCGTGCGCGTGGGCGGGCTGCACATCGGCGAAGCTGCGCAGATGTCGGTCAAGCGCGCGGGCGAATGGTTCACGCACTTGCCCAAAGAGTTGACGCCCAAGCAGAACGAGATCGCCGTACGTGTGCTCAAGGAAATCCGCGAGCGGCTCAACTTCCTCGTCGACGTGGGTCTCGATTACCTGACGCTCGCCCGCTCGAGCGGCACGTTGTCCGGTGGCGAAAGCCAGCGCATTCGTTTGGCTTCGCAGATTGGCTCCGGGCTGACCGGCGTCTTGTATGTGCTGGACGAGCCCTCAATCGGCTTGCATCAGCGCGACAATGCACGGCTTCTCGAAACGCTCAAGCGGCTGCGCGATCTGGGCAACACCGTCATCGTGGTGGAGCACGACGAGGACGCGATTCGCACGGCCGATCATGTGCTCGACATCGGCCCCGGCGCCGGGATTCATGGCGGCCATATCGTCGCCCAGGGCAGTGTCGACGATCTCATCGCGGAGCCTGCCTCCTATACGGGCAAGTATCTGTCGGGCGAGCTGATGGTACCCGTCCCCGAGCGGCGGCCGAGAAACCCGGCGCGGGTGCTCCGCGTGCTGAACGCTCGAGGCAACAACCTCAAGAGCATCACGGCGGAGATTCCGCTCGGGCTGTTTACGTGCGTAACGGGCGTATCCGGCGGCGGGAAATCAACGCTTCTCGTCGACACGCTCTACAAGGCGGTGGCGCGCCGGCTCAACGGCGCGAGCGAGGCCCCTGCCCCACACGACCGCATCGAAGGCCTCGAGCACCTCGACAAGGTCATCGACATCGATCAGTCGCCGATCGGGCGCACGCCGCGCTCCAATCCCGCGACGTACACGGGCGCCTTCACGCCGATCCGCGAATGGTTCGCCGGCCTCCCCGAGGCCAAGGCGCGCGGCTACGAGCCCGGCCGCTTCTCGTTCAACGTGAAGGGTGGCCGCTGCGAGGCCTGCGAGGGCGACGGCGTCATCAAGATAGAGATGCATTTCCTGCCCGACGTCTACGTCACCTGCGACGTATGCAAGGGTAAGCGCTACAACCGCGAGACGCTCGAGGTCATGTTCAAGGGCAAATCAATCGCCGATGTGCTCGATATGACCGTGGACGAGGCGGCGCAGTTCTTCCGCGCGGTGCCGCGCGTGCGCAACGTGCTCGAGCTGCTGCAACGCGTCGGTCTCGGCTACATCCATGTAGGGCAGCAGGCAACCACGCTGTCGGGCGGCGAGGCGCAAAGGGTCAAGCTTGCCAAGGAGCTGTCGAAGCGCGCGACCGGCCGCACGCTCTATATTTTAGACGAGCCCACGACCGGGCTGCACTTTCACGACGTCGCCAAGCTGCTCGACGTGCTGCACGAGCTGGTGGAGCAGGGCAACACGGTGGTGGTGATCGAGCACAATCTTGAAGTGATCAAGACGGCGGACTGGATCATCGACCTTGGCCCCGAAGGCGGCGATGGGGGCGGCGAGATCGTCGCCGCCGGCGTTCCGGAAGAGGTCGTACACATCAAGCGCAGCTATACGGCGGAGTTTCTGCGCGCGGTGCTCGCACGCAAGCATGTGAAGCGAGCGCATAGCGAGGCAGCGGAGTAATATTTCCATCACGCACGCTATCTTTTTGCCACTACTCGCGAAGGCGGACATTCCAGTAGTGGTTGCATACCATCTGCCCCATGCTTTGGGGCGATGAGCCGATGATGAGACAGTAACTCGACAGGGCGGGATACGGTCTCGAGCAAGCGTCATGCAGCTGGCGACCACTGAATACGATGCCTGGAATCCAGGGCTGGAACCGGAGCTGCCGCGCGAATACTTGCCGCTCGCGACGGTATTCCGGCCCGAGAACGTCTCAACCAGTGCCGCGAAAGCCCATGAGCTGAGCGAATTTTGCGGGCTGCCCGCCCACGAGCTCGCCGCCTTTCGGCCCCATCGATTGATCGTGCACGAGGTTCTTATTTGTGTGGCCGCGGGTATCTCGGTTCCGGACGAGCGAGACGACGAAGACCTGGGCAGAAACTTTCGTCAGATCGCGGCAACGATTCTCAATCGCTACGTAAAACCCCATCAGGAACAGCTGCTGGATCTTTTTGAGCGAGAAAAGGCAGCGGCTCTGGCGGTCATCGACCAGGAGCTTCGCACAGCGCTTCCTCCTGCGAAGAAGTCCGCGGAGAATGTCACTGCACGATCCGGGCGAGTTCGACTATTCGGGTTCGGTAAATCGCGAGCGCCATCGCCGATACCATTGGAAACGCCGGCGGAGCGCGAGCTGCGCATTGTTGCCGAGTGGGGCAAGCAAGCAGAAGCGGCGAACTCCCCTCTCGATCGCGCCTGCTTCGATGCGCTGCACAGGATTGCAAGCGCAGTTCTTGGCCGTCACGGCAGATTGTTCGGCAACGTCGCCCTGCTCTCCGACATCGCCCTTACGCTGGTATGCAATGCTTATGGAAGCGAGGTCATCGGTGCAGCCATCGCCCCATTCATCAAGGAAGCGATGACGCAGGAAGGCCTGCGATTTCTGCCTTCACAGCCACGGCCGGTGGTGTTGAACGTGAAGGGCGCATCGGCATCCGGAAAGAGCTCGATGCGGCCGCTGCAACGGGTTCTGGCAAAAAAGCTAAGTTTCCCCTGGGAAGAGTTTGCCGTCATAAGCCCGGATATCTGGCGAAAGTTCCTGCTTGACTATGCATCTCTGGGCGCCGCCTACAAATACGCCGGCACGTTGACGGGTCACGAGATCGAAATCATTGACCGCAAGCTTGATCGGCACATGGCCAAGCGCGCTGCCCGCGGGATCATGCCGCATCTGCTTATCGATCGCTTCCGCTTCGACAGTTTCATCCCCGAACTGGGGGGCAAGGGATCGAATCGCTTGCTGACCCGGTTTGGCGATCTCGTCTACATGTTTTTCATGATCACTCCGCCGGAAATGACCATCGAGCGCGCCTGGCTGCGCGGGTTAAAGCTGGGCAGATACAAAGCGGTTGAAGATCTGCTCGCGCATAATGTCGAAGCATATACCGGCATGCCCGAGTTGTTTTTCACCTGGGCACTCAGCAAGGGCAAGCGAGTGCATTACGAGTTTCTCGACAACAGTGTTCCGCAAGGTCAGCCGCCGCGAACGGTCGCCTATGGTTGGAATGCCGAAATGACCATTCTTGACATCGGCCGCATGATCGACATCGACCGCTTCAGGAAAATCAACATCCATGCGCGAAAACCGGAGGAAGTGTATCGCAACAGAAATCTGGCGCCGGAGAATAATGTTGAATTTCTGACGCGATGCGCGCGCTGGATTCCCATCATCCATTTTGCCGATTACCGGACAGGAGAGCCCTATGCGCGATTGCAACAGGGCAAATGGACATGGCGCGACGAGCGGAGGTTTCGGGAGGCGTTGCAGGATGCGGACGCGAAAGCTGGGCTCTCAGCAATGAGTTCCGATATTCTTGCACATACGTCCGGAGTGCCCGAAAATCCGACAAATGTGGCGGCAGAGAAGGTTCATACTCTGGGGGCGTGGGCCGATAGTGTGACCGAGCAAGCCGTGTAGCCGGCGCGTACTACCGCGCGCAAAATGAAAAGAGCCAGTCTTCATTGCGAGCGGGCCAGCACGACTGCGTATGGACGCTGCTTGCATTTGGCCCGGAAAAGCGAGCGATAAATGCTCATAGGATTGAGCGCTTGCGCTTGCAGTTATGGCGCGACAGCATAAGGCTTCATGAGCGCGGCCACGACCATTCACCAGCCCGGCATGGGCACGCCTGTATTCATGAAAATCGGGCCTGGCGATTGTCGCTTGTCTGGCCGTGCTGATGGGTGTGGCCCTGGCCGTGGTCTTTAGCCAGATCAGCGACGCCCGGGTCGAAATGGGATTGATGCGAACGGCCCTATCGGCAGTTAACGACCGGCTCGGAACTATCGAAAAATCTGTCGATGACGCGCGCGCGGCTTTGAACAAAATTACTCTCAATGAACAACGGCCCGTCTCGGTGACACCGGATGTCGTGGCTGGTTTCTATGTGACGCACGAAGAGGCGAAGATTATTCGGGAATTTTTGAACGTCCCCCCAAAGAACGCGACCCCGGCAGCAAAGATGGCGTTGTGGATACGAGTGCCTCCGCAGGTAACGAAGCCGTTGCCCGAGCCTCTTGTGAGCAGGCTCGAAAAGCTCAGGGGGCTGCGTTATCCAATAATGCGATCGCCCTGATCGAGGCCTCGGCAAGTATCGTCATTGCCGTCATCTGATCGGGTCTTTTGCCCTGGATGCAATGAAGCTGCCGGAAGACGGGTTTCGAGATTTTTCGTCTCCAATTCAGCCAACATGCGGGCGCTGTAATGAAGGTGCAGAAGCCTCGTAGGTCATTCGAGTGACCAATTCCTTCATGTCCTGGTGCAACGTCACTATCGAGCGCCTGATCGCCTCGACGAAGCAGGCGCCTGATTCATTGATTTTGTGGCGCACGAGCATCATTGATCGCGCTACCGCGTGGATGAAAGAAGCGCCGACCTCCTTCGCCTCGTGGCGCACCATGATGATTGCCCGGGCGGCCGCATGGGGGAAGCAAGCGGCCAGCACGTTCGTGTCGTGGCACGCGCTCATCAGCCGTGCCGTCAGGGCGGGGTCAGGTCAAGCAACCACCTCGTTGTTGCTTTGGCACACCGGGATCGTCGATGAGGCTAGCAGATGGCGGAGGCGAGCGGCCGTAAGGTTCCCGTACTGGCGCACCGCCATCGTCGATTCGGTCGCAGCATACCGTTATCGCGCGGGGGGTTCGATCGCGTCCTGGCGCGCGCTCATTAGTCATCGCGCTCCTATATGGGCTGATCGGGCGGTCACCGATTTCGCATCGTGGCGCATCCTGATCATCGACCGTTTCACCGGGGCAACACATCGAACGGCGAACGCCGTTACGTTCCGGCGCAGCGGGATCGGCGATCGCGCAACCATATGGTCGGAGCGAGCCGCCGCAAGCTTTGCGTCCTGGCGCACCGTCCTCGTCGCCCGCAGCGCCGCATGGATGAATCAAGCGCCCATCTTGCTCGCGTCGTGGCGCGCGGTCATCGAGCATCGGGCCACTGCATCGGCCCATCGAGCAGCTAGCTCCTTCGCGTGGTGGCGCACCGTCGCCGTAGAGCGCTCCACGGCAGGCGCCCATCGAGCAACCGCAACAGTCGCGGCGTGGCGCAGCGCCACGATCGCGCGCACCACCACGTCCCTACATCGCGCAAGCATCGTTTTGGAGGTGTGGAGCTCGATCCTCTATGGCGTTGCCGCGCGGGTAATTCGAGCGGCCTCTTCCTTCGCATCCTACCGCTACCTCATGGTCGGCATTACCACGCTGGCGGTGCTGGCGCCGGTATTTCTGTTGCTCCACGAAAGTTTCCTCGCGGTCCCGTTATCCACATCAAGCGCGCAGCCCGGTATCAATGCGTACCATTTCGTTTTTGCGCAAAAGGATTTTGGCGTGGCGCTTGCGACAACGGTGATGCTGGGCATCGGCATGACGGTGATTGCAGTCCCGTTTGGGGGGGCGCTGGCTTTCCTCGTGGTGCGCACGGACGTTCCCGGACGACTTTGGCTCGAGCCGTTCATCCTCCTCGTCTTCTTTATGCCCGCGGTGGTGCTGGCGTTCGGCTACATCGCGGCGCTCGGCCCGGCGGGCATTCTGACCAGCGCATCGCAGAAATGGATCGGGGCGGCACCGTGGAACGTGTATTCATTCCCGTTTCTGGTCGTGATGGCCGGACTTACTCATGTGCCGCACGTCTATTTTTGTATTGCCGCCGCGTTGCGAGCTCTCGGCAGCGAGGCGGAGGAAGCAGCCGCGAGTGCCGGGGCGAAACCCTGGCGAGTGGCGCTCGGGGTAAGCCTGCCGATGGCAATGCCGGCAATCCTGTTCGCAGGCGCGCTGGTTCTGCTTCTCGGCTTTGAGCTATTCGGGCTGCCGCTCGTGCTTGGCGATGCGCGCGGTGTGCTTGTCCTCTCCACTTATCTTTACAAGCTTGGCAGCAACGTCGCGGCATCGCCCAATCAGGTGATGGCGGTCATCGCCGTGGTGATCGCCGCGATAACCCTGCCTCTCGTATTCATGCTGCGCCTGCTCTTGAACGAAATGCAGACGCGGACGGCAGGTCGCAGCAAAACCGTGCGCCAGTCGCACTTAAAGCTGCGAGGCTGGCGCTGGCTCGCCTTCGCCGTGATCGTGCTCTGGTTGATGGTAACGGTGCTGGTGCCGCTCGCCGCAATCACGCTGCAGTCATTTGTTGAAACCGGCAGCCAAGGCATCACGCTTCCCACCGCACTCACGGTCGGTCATTATCGTGCGCTGCTCGACCACGCCGACGTGACACGCAGCATAATCAACACGCTGGCAATCGGGCTCTTCGGCGGTGCGGCTGCGGTTGCCGTTTATGCTGCGATTGCGCTCGCCGCTCATCGCTGGCGCTCGTACTGGCCGCGGGCTCTCGATTACCTGGTCATGGTACCGGGTGCCATGCCGGGATTAGTCGCCGGTTTTGCGCTGTTCCTGTTGCTGTTTCTGTTCAAGCCGCTCAGCCCGCTGCGCGAGACTCTCGTTCCGGTGTGGATGGCGTATACGCTCGTTTGGCTCGCGTGCGGCGTGCAGTTCGCCTCCGTCATATTTGGGCGAATCGATCCGCAACTGGAGGACATCGCGCGCACCGTCGGTGCGACGCCCGCTCGCGTGAGAGTCGATGTCACGCTGCCATTGGTTCGCAACGGCCTCCTGGCAGGCTGGGCGCTCGTGTTCCTCGTCTTCGTGCGCGAATATGCGACCGGCATCTACCTGGTCGCACCCGGAACCGAAGTCATCGGCGCCCTGCTGGTGTCGCTTTGGGGCAAGGGCGCCATCGATCTCGTCTCAGCTCTGTCGGTCGTCAATGTGGGGATTATCGGCGGAGGTCTCGTCATTGCCCGTCGGCTCGGCGTGCGGCTGCATGGCTGACCTCATCGTCATCGATCTGGCACTGCGGCGCGGAGAAGCCGAGGTTCTCAAGGGCGTATCGCTTACCGTGCCCGAGGGAAAAGTGGTTGCTCTGCTGGGCCCATCGGGCAGCGGCAAGACCGCGTTGCTGCGTGCCATCGCCGGCCTGGAGACACCCTGCCGCGGTTCGATCCGGATCGGCGAAAGAGTGCTTTACGATGCCGCCGCAACAACCGAGCTGCCGCCCCAGGCGCGCGGCTTCGGGTTGTTGTTGCGGTCGTACGCGCTGTGGCCCCATCGCACGGTGTTTGAAAACATTGCATACGGGCTCAAGCGCCGCGGTGTTCCGGCTGAGGATATCAAGATCCGTGTCGCAGCCATGCTCGAGAGGGTCGAACTGTCGGGCATCCCGGATGATTATCCGCACCAGCTGTCCGATATCGAGCAGCTGCGCGTCGCGCTCGCCCGCGCTCTGATTTATGAACCTGCCGTACTCCTGCTCGACGATCCGCTATCCAATCTCGAGGGAAGATCGCGTGGTGAGACACGGGGTCGACTGCGCCACCTCATCGCTTCGCTGAGGCTGTCCGCCATCTGGGTGACTCACGATCAGGTCGAGGCGATGGCTATCGCCGACCGCATCGCCTTGCTGAACAGCGGCGTTATTGAGCAGGAGGGATCGCCGATCGACGTCTACAAAGCGCCTTCCACGGTGTTTGCCGCGGAATTCATGGGCCACAACAATCGGCTTGAAGGGATCCTGATCGAGAACGCTGACAGGCGCGCGGTTATCGAGGTCGCTGGAGTACGACTCGAAGGTGTCGCCCGCACAACGGCAGCCATAGGTGAGAAAGCGACCGGCGTTATCCGTCTGGACAATGTCATTTTAGGAGGCGGCTTTGCGGGCGCGAACCGGATTCCCATGACTCTGAAGACACAGATGTATGTCGGCGAGCGCTGGGAGCTCCTGTTCGTCAAGGACGAGCTTACGGTGCGCGCCTACGTGACCGCTCCGCTCAAGCACGAGCTCTATCACGTGGAGTTTCCAGCGCGTGCGCTCTGGATTTTTTGACCTATGTTTTTCGCGAAAGCTACGCTGCGGCTTTCTGCTGCGGCTCAGGGGCCGTCTCGATAAAGAAGCCGGCTGCACTGCACGCCTGCAGCCACCGTGCCACTTCGCGGAGTGCGCGCTTGCGTGTTTGTCCCTCCTTGCGCAGCTGCTTGTACATGCGCAGCTGCAGATGCGCCGAGGTGCCGCGATCGCGAATTGTTAAAAGATGCGCCATCTCCCGTCCGAGCCCAAGCGCGACGACATCTTCTGCGACCTCGTCAAGCGTCCGTCTGAGCAGCGCGGTGAATTCGATTGCCCTACGGCTTGTCAGATCGAAATACGTGCCGTCTGTGCCGTAGCGCTGGGCACGCCAGCGGTTCTCTTCCGTCAACGCGCGCGTGACGGCACAGAACGGCCGATTGGGTCTATCCACGGCCGTACAGCAAT
>DATCJI010000058.1:0-2640 GCA_036562835.1 Xanthobacteraceae bacterium
TCGGGCTGCCCATCACCAGGCCAGCGCATTCGCGCAGATCCTCGTGCGTGGCGTACGGCGGTCCTTCGGCCGGCACCGCGGGCTGCACAGCCTCGACCACGCTCGCGACTGCAGGCACCGTGCGCAAACGGGCGCGTGCACCCGTCACCGACTCGACTCCACGGCAAACTTGTCGAGCGAGCTCGGCGGTGGCGCCTTTGCGCGAATAAAACAGCACCAATATTTCGGGCACGCGTGCAAAATCCTGGAATGCCATACGACGCACACGCGCACGGCGCTGCTCTTGTGGGAGTAATGCAACGCAACAGCCCTGCGCGGGCCGCACGCATTGTATTCAGCCCATGCTTGACGGTGTAGGCTTTCGGTTGCTACGGTCGATTGAAAAATCCACCATGGCTCACATCGCTCGCATCCGGGTAATTTTCGTGGTCGCGGCTCTCGCGCTCGCCGCGTGCGCCGGCGCGCCCGTTCAGGAGATGAGCAACGCCCGTCAGGCCATCCGCGCGGCGCGCGATGCCGGTGCCGAGAGAGCAGCTCCGCAGAAGCTGAACGAAGCCGAAGCCCTGTTGAACCGCGCCGAGGACAACCTGGAACGGCGCGCCTATCGCGAAGCCCGGCGCAATGCCATCGCGGCACGCGACAAAGCTGCGGAAGCGCTCGGCGCCGCCCAGCCCGGCAGCAACACGGGTTGAATCTCCTTGTCGGCGATCATCGCACGGCGCTGTTTCGTGTCCGGGCGCGTGCAAGGCGTTTTCTATCGCGCCTCGACGCGGCAGCGAGCGCAGGAACTCGGCTGTCGCGGTTACGCTCGCAATCTTCCTGACGGCAGTGTCGAAGTCGTCGCGATCGGCGCTCCCGCTGCGGTCCACGCTCTCGTCGAATGGCTCCGACAAGGTCCACCAGCTGCTCATGTGACCGACGTGAAATGCGCCGAAGTGGCTCTGGCCGAGCTCGGCGAGCTGCCCACCGGCTTCGCAACTCGCTGAAGAACTACTGGTAGTGCCAGCGCCGGGACAGCCGGTCTAGCACCAGGTCGGCGTAATTCCTGCGGCCGACGCTGCCGTTGTAGCGCGCCAGAGCGCGCGTGTAGTCGCCGCGCTCGCGGTCCAGGTAGAACTTGAGGATCGTGCAGCCCATGCGCAGGTTCTGCGGAATGCGCACCAGCTCCTGGTTCGTCATGCCGAGCTGGCGCGGCCAGAAGGGCATCACCTGCATCAGCCCGACCGCGCCTGCGTTGGACACCGCCCAGCGGTCGAAGCGGCTCTCGACGTCGATCACCGCCATGACCAGACCGGGCGGCAGCTGCAGCCGACGCGCCTCGCAGTGCACGTGGTGGAGGAGTTCCTGCCGCTCCCTGGGATCTTTCAGCAGCGGCTTGAGTTTCGGCTCCATCGCCGCGAACCAGACCTGCTCATCGAACTTGTCCTCGAAACAGGCACCCGCGGCGAGCGCCTGTTCGAGGAGCGCGCCGAGCTGCGGGTCCTGCTGGCGGTCCGCGAAAGCCGGCGCGCTCGCGACCAGCGAGAGCAGGAACCAAGCTGCTCGGGGGGCTTTCAACGTGCTGCGAACCCGATCTGCCGCGTCTGTTGTGCGTGCTGCGCGTCGCACAATATCATGTGCCCCCCTCATCGCACGCTAACCATGAGCGCCGAGCACTACGAAACCGGCGATGTGCCGCCCGCGAAGAATCCGGCTCGCGGCGTGTACTGGCTCCCGAACGTGTTCACCACGGGCACGCTGTTCGGCGGCTTTTACGCGATCGTCGCCGCCATCAACGGCGACTTCTCGCGCGCCGGCATCGCGATCTTCGTCGCGATGCTGTTCGATGGCCTGGACGGGCGCGTCGCGCGCTGGACCAACACGCAGAGCGACTTCGGCAAGGAATACGACAGCCTGTGCGACATGGTCGCGTTCGGCGTCGCGCCGGCGATCGTGACCTACCAATGGGGCATCGAGCGCATTGCCGACTACGGGAAGTTCTGGGGAAGGTTCGGCTGGCTTGCAGCGTTCTTGTACGCGGTCGCGGCTGCGCTGCGCTTGGCCCGTTTCAATGCTCGCGCGGCAACTGCCGACAAGCGCTACTTCGAGGGTCTGCCGAGCCCATCGGCCGCCGCGACAGTGGCGAGCTTCGTCTGGCTTGCGAGCGAGCTCGATCTTGGCGTCGAACGCACCACCGGCGGGCTGGCGGCACTGGTGCTGGCGTTCA
This sequence comes from Xanthobacteraceae bacterium, assembly GCA_036562835.1. Lineage (GTDB taxonomy): Bacteria > Pseudomonadota > Alphaproteobacteria > Rhizobiales > Xanthobacteraceae > VAZQ01. The sequence goes on from DATCJI010000058.1 coordinate 2,207, forward strand.
GCATCACGATCTGCATCGGCGCGCTGATGGTCAGTCGCTTCTCGTACTGGAGCGGCAAAGAGCTGAACGTACGCGGGCGGATTCCTTGGGTGTACGCGCTGCTGATCCCGCTGATCTACATCAGCGTGTCGCTCGCGCCCGCATCGCTGTTCGCGCTGTTCGGCACTTATGCATTGTCGGCTCCGCTGTTCTGGCTGTGGCGCAAGGTGTTCAAGAAGAAGCGGCTCGCGGATAGCGGATAGCGCATGGCGGGGGCAATGGATTCACGTCGCGTGGCGTATCTGAAAGCGCTCGATGTCGATGTCTGGGAGCGGCGCGATCTCGCGCCCGCTGCAGACGTCGCTGCGCCGGTCGCTGACAGCGGAACGCAACCGGGCTGGGCAGAGCTCGAGCGTGCTGTGAAGAGTTGCACGTTGTGCCCGCTGCACAAGACG
>DATCJI010000129.1:0-16413 GCA_036562835.1 Xanthobacteraceae bacterium
TGACCCAGCGGAGAACATGGCGCGCGACCGCCACCTGCACGCCGTTCTGATTCACGACCTCGATGTCAGCAAGCGATCGCCGCTTTTGTGCGTCGACCTCGGCGATGGTGTAGGTGAGCGTGATCGTGTCGCCGATAAAGACAGGCGCGAGGAAGCGCACGCGGTCATAGCCAAGCGAGACCGGCGTCGTCGCCGACGTCGCACCCCGGCACTGCTCGATCATCATGGTCGAGCAGGTCGACATGTAGCCCACCATCAGCGCGCCGTGCGCAATGCGGCGGCCGAATTTCGATTGTGCCATGTACTGCTCGTTGACGTGGTTGACCGAGAAATCGCCCGTAATCCCTGCAAACATGTAAATGTCCGTCTCACCTACGGTCTTGGAGAACGTGACGCTGTCCCCGATCCTGACGAAGAATTTCTCGACTGCCGTCGTCGTATTGATGTTCACGCGTTTGTCCTTTGCGGTCCGTCCTCTGTGCTCAGATCGTGTACATGCACCACGCCGTCGCGCACGAGCGCGGCGATCTCCGCACTGCTGAAGCCGAGCTCGGCAAGCACCTCTCCCGTGTGCGCGCCGAGCGGCTGCGGCGGAAGGCGGACACTGGCGGTTTTTCCATCGTAGCGCACGGGATGATTCACGAGCATCACCCGCGCGCCGGTCTTCCCCGCGCCTTCCACCTTGATCAGCGACTGCATGTGCTTGACCTGCGGATCGTCAAGAATATCCGAATAGGTCTGCACGCGCGCGTGCCAGATCTTCGCCTCCTCCATGCGCTGAGCCCATTCGCTGCTGTCGCGCTCCTGCAGTTTTGCGGAGATCAGCGCGCTGATCTCGTCGCGCTTCAACCACGCATCCTGGTCGGAAAAGGAAGCGAGCCGCGGCTCGCCAATGACATCGGCCACACTCTTCAACGGGCTGAGCGAAATTGCGAGATGCCCGTCACGCGTCGGGTAAACTCCGTATGGCGCCGGGTAATACCAGCCCGCGACCGGGCGCGGCGCGCTTACAGTTGAGGGCCTTGGCGAGGCATTCATCCAGCTGACAAGTGACTCGACTTGTAAGTCGAGCGCCGCCTGCATGAGGCTTGCATCGATGCGGCATCCCTTGCCGGTGCGCTCCCGCCGGAACAGCGCCGCGAGAATTCCCATGGCGAACAGCGCCGCGCCGTGGTGATCGACGGCCGATACGCCCACCGGCCGGGGCCCCCCGTCGGCATCGCCCGTAATTGCCATCAAGCCGAACAGCGCCTGAGCCAAAAGGTCCTGGCCGGGCCGTTGCGCATAGGGACCATCCGGACCGTAGCCGGAAGCGGAAGCGTAGATCAGATCGGGGTTGTGCCTGCGCAGCGCCTCGTATCCGAGCCCGAGCTTCTCCATGACGCCGGGACGGAAATTTTCCGCAATCACGTCAGCGGAGCGGATGAGCTTGAGGGCGATCTCCTGGCCTTTGGGAGACTTCAGGTCGAGCGCGAGGCTGCGTTTGTTACGATTGGTGCAGGTGTGCAGCATGCTCTGGCCATCGTGCCAGACATTGCCGCTGCTCCAGTGCCGCTGCCACGCGCCTTCCGGAGCCTCCACCGCAATCACGTCGGCGCCCAGATCGGCCAGCGCCTGGATGCCCATGGGCCCGAGCAGAAAATGATTGAAGCTGATGACGCGAATGCCGGCGAGCAGATCAAGCATTGCGTTGTGGCGGCCTCACGCGGCGATCGCAGCAGGCGCGGCTGCTTGCGCGTCCTGCAGGATCATGTCGGCGCCCTTCTCGCCGATCATGACGATGGCCGCATTGGTGTTGCCGGAAACGACCGTCGGCATGATCGAGCCATCGACGACGCGCAGGCGCTCCATGCCGCGCACGCGCAGCCGCTCGTCGACCACGGCGGTGGCATCGGTGCCCATGTGGCAGGTGCTGGTCGGATGAAACACCGTCGCGCCGTTGGCGCGCGCAAAGGCAAGCAGGTCCGCATCGCTCGTGCATTCGGGGGGTGGGGTGAGCTCCTTGGCGACGTAACGGCGCATGGCGGGCTGACGCATGAGCCCGCGCAGGAGCTTGAGCCCGGCGACGATGGTGTCCCGGTCGGCCTGCGCGGAGAGATATCGCGGCGCGATGGCCGGCGGCTGAGCCGGGTCGGCGGACTTGATGCGCACATAACCGCGGCTCTGCGGGCGCAACTGACATACTGAGGCGATAAAGCCGGGAAACGGATGCAGCGCCGCGCCGACGCTGTCCGCGCTGAAGATGATGAAATGCACCTGCACGTCGGGAGTAGCGACGTGGGGCCCGGTGCGGAAGAAGCCTCCCGCATAGCCGGCCCCGATTGCAAGCAGCCCCTTGCGCGACACGCAATAGCGCAGCCCCGCCGCCATCCGATGCCGCCAGCTGTTGATCACGTCGTTCATGGTAATGGCCTCGGTGCAGCGAAACTGCATGCGGACCTGCAGATGGTCCTGCAACTCGGCGCCGACGCCCGGCATGTCGGCGATCACCGGGATGCCGAATTCCTGCAGCAGTCCAGCGGGCCCGACACCTGAAAGCTGCAACAGCTGCGGAGAGTTGAACGCTCCTCCGGCCAGGATCACCTCGCCATTTGCGTGCGCGATGTGCGTTGTTCCGTTCTGCCGATATTCCACGCCGGTTGCGCGCCTGCCGGTAAAAAGGATTTGGGTTGCGAGCGCATCGGTGGCGACGGCGAGATTAGACCGCTGCCGCGCCTGGCGCAGATAGCCCACCGCGGTCGAGCAGCGTCGCCCATTGCGCGCAGTGAGCTGAAAGTAACCGGCGCCCTCCTGAGCGGGGCCGTTGAAATCGTCATTACGCAGGAAGCCCGCCTGCTGCGCCGCCTCGATGAAGGCCTCGCAGAGCGGGTGCGGCTCGCACACGTCGGAAACGGCAAGCGGGCCGTTGATGCCGTGCAGCTTGTCCTCTCCGCGCTCCTGATGCTCCGCACGGCGGAAGTACGGCAGCACATCCTCGAAGCTCCAGCCGGTATTGCCGAGCTGGCGCCAGTGATCGAAGTCCGCGTGTTGCCCGCGGATGTACAGAAGCCCGTTGATCGAGCTTGATCCGCCCAGCACTTTGCCGCGCGGCTGAATGATCCGGCGGTTGTTCAGCTCCGGCTCGGGCTCGGATGTGTAGAGCCAGTTCACCCTTTTGTCGGCGAAAAGCTTGCCGTAACCGAGCGGGATGTGAATCCACATGCGGCGGTCGTGTCCGCCCGCTTCGAGAAGCAGCACGCGATGCTTGCCCGAGGCGGTCAGCCGATTGGCCAGCACGCAGCCGGCGCTGCCGGCGCCCACGATGATGTAGTCGAACGATGCCGATGGAACGCCGCTCGTCACAGTTCATCCCACTAGCCCGGATGAGCGCAGCGATATCCAGGGTTGGTCCCGCATGTCGCTAACGCTCATGCGGGCTACTGCTCCTCATCAGCCCTTGGTCGCGCCGGCAGTGAGCCCGGCGATGTAGTAGTCCATCAGGAAGGCATAGACCACGAGCGGCGGTGCCGCGGCTACCAGCGCTCCCGCCATCAGCATGCCCCACTTGTAGACGTCGGCCTTGATCAGGCTCGTGACCGTGCCGACGGTGAGGACCTGCTGATCGGCGCTGAACAGGAAGGCGATCGGATAGACGAACGCCGCCCATGAAACGGTGAACGCAAAAATCGTCGCGGCGATGATGCCAGGCAAGGCGACCGGGATGAAGATGCGCAGCAGCATCTGCATCTGCCCGGCGCCGTCCATCAGGGCGGCTTCGTCGAGCTCACGCGGGATCGACTGAAAATAACCGATCATGATCCAGGTGCAGAAGGGCACCGTCAGCGTGGGGTAGACCAGCACCATGCTCCAGTAGGAGTTGAGCAGACCGAGCCCGCGCACGATCTGAAACAGCGGAATGAACAGCAGCGTGTCGGGCACGAGGTAGGTGAGAAAAATTCCGGTGGCGAGGATGCCCGAGCCCCAGAAGCGCATGCGCGAGAGCGAGAACGCGGCGAGCACGCTCACCACCATGGTGATGGCGACGACACACAGGGTAACGATAATGGTGTTCTTGAAATAGATGAGAAAGTCGGTGTCCTGAAAGAGCAGCCGGTACTGCTCGAACGTGATCCCGTTGGCAATGATCCACGGATTCGTCGCCATGTGCGCGACCTCCGCATCGCTCTTCAGCGAGGTCACGATCATGTAATACGGCGGTACGAGGAAGAAGATCGCGAATAAGATAAGAAACACGTATGACGTGATCAGGGCCCAGCGCCGGCTGCGCTTCAGGCTTGCGCGACTGCCGACGCGCGGATGCTCGGCAATGGCGGCCGCCGCGGTCATGCGACCTCCTTGCCACGCTTGCGCACGCCGCGCAGGATGAATACCGCCGAGATGGCGAGAATCGGGAACATGAAAAGCGACACCGAAGCGCCGAGCGGCAGATCGCCCGAGCGGATTCCGAGCAGGAAAGCGTAGGTCGCGAAGACGTGCGTCATGTTGCGCGGTCCGCCCGCAGTCATGATCTGCACGATATCGAAATTGGCGAATGTCACGATTAGCGAGAACAGCACCGTAATGGCAATGATGTTGCGCATCATGGGCAGCGTAATGTGGATGAAGCGCTGCCAGGCGTTCGCGCCGTCGATCTGCGCCGCTTCGTAAAGCTGCTCGGGCACCGATTTCAGCGCGGCCAGATACATAATGAGGAAGAACGGCGCCCCGTACCACACGTTAACGAGAATGACGCAGAAACGCGCCCAATAGGGATTGCTCAGCCACGGGACCTCCTGACCTCCGAAACGTTCGCTCAGCCAATTGAATGCGCTGTGCGTGGGGTCGAACAGCCACCACCAGCCGAGCGTGGAGAGGGCAAGGGGAATGACCCAGGGCACGAGCAGCATGCCGCGCCATTTACGCTGGCCTTTGCTCGGCAAATTGTTGACGAGATGCGCGGTGACGAGCCCGATCAGCGCCTTGAAGAACACGGCGCTCAGAGCAAAGATCGCCGACTGCTGTACGACCATCCAGAAGGTGTCGCGCCGGAGCAGGTAGCTGAAATTGCCAAGGCCGACAAACTTGGTTTGCGCCTTGTTCAGGGTCGCGAGAACCAGCGAGTACAGGAACGGATAAACGATGAGCCCGACCACGATGGCGATCAGTGGAAGACACATGAGGAAGGCAGTCGTGCTGCGGCGCCTCAGGAAGCGCTGCATGCCGCCGCGCGCGGGCGCAGCCGTCTCGACCAGCGGTCCGGGATAGCGGCGGGCAATGTCGACCATGGGGCGTTTTCGTGTAGCCCGGGTTGAGCGCTTGCGAGACCCGGGGCTCTCTAAGGGGCGTACCGTCCCGGATTTCGCTTCGCTCAATCCTGGCTACGGTCTACGCTCATTGCATCAACTGCGCAGGAAGCCTTCGAGTTCACCCTCCGCCCACTTGACCACCTGGTCCAGGGGCTCGTTCCCCTGGCAGAACTTGGCGACCATGATGGTGTGTAGCGACTGGTTATAAATCTGCGTCGCCACTTCGGGACGCGCGGGATAACCGGTGATGCTGGGCTGCTCATCGCCGCGCGGGGGGTAGTTGTAAACAGTGCCCGCAGGCGGCTCGACTTTCTTCCACGTGTCGAAATCGTAGTAGCTTTTGAACGAGGGGAGGTCGTAGCCGTTCGAAGCTTCCACGAGCTGCCGCGCTTGCTCCTTCTCGGAGAGGAACTGCAGCAGCTGCTTGGCAGCAGGCTTGTTCTGCGAGAACGACCATACGCCGTAGAAGAACGGCAACTGCCCGACAAAGCGTCCCGTCGGCCCCCGCGGCATATCGTGCGTCCAGCAGTTCTCCGCCACCTTGATATTGTCGCGCTTGGCGACGGACCAGGCGCTCGGCGGGTTCATGATGGCGGAGCCGCGTCCCGAGATGAGCCAGCGGTTGTTTCCGGCATCGTCCCAGGCATAGACCTCGGGTGGATTAACGGCCATTAGCTTCTTGAAATATTCGAGCGCCGTGCGCGTTGCGTCCGAGTTGATCTTGATGTTGTCCTTCTCGTCTACCATCACCGAGCCGAAGCCGCGGAACATGGCCCCGGTGCAATCGATCGCATCGCTGGTCTGGCCCATGGGAAGGCCGATGGGGAAGCCCGCCTTGAATAGCTGCTCGGCGCTCTTGAGGTAGAGATCGTAGTTCCAGCTGTCGACGAGCTTCTCGTCTCGCTGGTCGTTCGCTGGAAATATCTTCGTGAGATCGACCCCGGCGTGCTGCTTGTAGAGGTCGAGCCGAGAGCAGCACGGCTTGACCTGACTGCCGATGACAGTCGGGATGCCGTGCCAGTGGCCATTGAATTTAGCCAGATACTCCGAGACGGGGCTGATGGGGCCCGCTTTTGCGGTCAGCGCATTGATTACATCATCGACGGGTTCGAGCACGCGCTGGTGCACCTGAATCTGCCAGGCGCGGTGGGACATGATGTCGTGGCCGGCGCCGGCTTGCGCTTCGGCGCTTGCTGTGAGGATGTCCTTGTCGCCCTGCGAGGTGATGTAATCGATCGTCACCTCGATTTTGTTCTTCTCGCCCCACTCATTGCACAGCTTGGTGAGGGTGTTGTTGGCGCCGGGGACCCAGTGGTCCCACACGCCGAGCGTGAGTTTGCCGGCGGCATACGAATGCCGCACGTAAGGCGCCGCAAACGTGGCGGCTGCGCCCAGCGCCGTCGTCTTGAGCAGGCCGCGCCGGGAGATCCTGGAGCCTCGCATTAGTTTCCTCCATAAAATGCGGGTTTGTTCTTGTGGCCAGTGTTGCGTGTTGGAAGCAAAGTTACAAGATGCCTCCTAACCGCCGGAACCATGAGCCGGAATGACGCTTTGTGGCTGTGCACAAGCGACAGGCGGCATGCACGCCTGCTGGGCAGGGCAGTGGACGCGAAGCAATGGTGGAATGGGATCGGGAACGCGAGATGCGCGAGCTGGCGAAACGTTTGCTATTCGACGTTAACGAGCGGGAGGGTCGATTCACGCTTACCCGCACGGTCGATGTACCTGCGCCGGTCCGGCGCGAGAACCTCACGCTACCCGAGGCCGAGGAGGTTCTGGAAATCTGGAAATTGCGCGGCGCACACGGGGGCTGAGGCTACCCCATCAGTGCCGCCACTTGATGGAGCAGCCCATGGACGGGAGCTGCTCCTGCGGTCCACGACCCGTCTGCGCGACTTCGCGCATGGCTTCGTACAGATCGCGCCGCGCGTTCGGCACCGCAGACGTACGCGAAGCATCGAGCCGGCCACGATACTGCAGCTCGTCGGCGGCATTGAAACCGAAGAAGTCGGGCGTGCACAGGGCGTCATAGCTCTTGGCGACTTCCTGAGTCGCATCGATGACGTAGGGAAACGTGAATGCATGCTGGGCGGCGAAGGACCGCATATTCTCGAATGAATCCTGGGGATAGGCCTCCGTATCATTCGGCATGATCGCGATCGTGCCGATTCCCATATCGCGCAGCGCCTTGGCCTCGGCGACCAATCGGCCGATGATGGCGCGCACGTAAGGACAATGATTGCAGATGAAGGCGACGAGCGTGCCGTTTGTGCCGCGCACGTCGGCAAGGGAATACGTCCGGCCGTCCACGCCTTGCAGCGCAAAATCGCGCGCCTTCCAGCCGAAATTGCAAATGTGCGATGGTGTGAGGACCATGCCAACTCTCGCTATGACACTGGCTACTCGCGGGATGTAAACCTGCGCCGCCCTGCTCGCAATATTGCGCGTTCTCTGTGCAACCAGCCGTTGTGCCGGAGACGTTCGATGGTTGGAACAAATTGTCATGGCGACTCCGCAAGCCGAAGCTTGCATTTCGACCAACCGCAGACCTCCTTCGCGTAGGGCGGAAGGTCCGGCACTGGCCTGCCTCTTTCGATTTGGCCGCAGGGCGCATTTTTCCGCAGAGCCGCCGGTTTGTCATTGCCCGCCTTGAGCCGGCAATCCATCTTCTTGTGAAGTGACGTAGACCACCCAAGTTGGGTTCACGCGAGTTCGGCGCTTTAATGTGCGCAAGTAAATCCGACTGGTCGTGCTCAAGCCTGCGACGCGAGCCTTGCAACATGGCAGATCTTACGGCTGAACAAAAAGAAGTGCTCGACCATACGCTACAAGCCGTACAGCGGATCGCGCTTGCAATGCTTGATCTTTCCAAGGACGAGCGTGAGCTGCAGTACGAGATCGTGCGGCGAAATTTCGAGCGCGCCCTGCAAACCGTCGGAATTGAGGGACAAGCCGGACGCGATTGGCTCGAGGTCACGATGCGGGCGTTGCGGGCATTCGTAGCGGAGATCGAAGCGGGAGGCGGCGCGCAAGGAGGCGAGGCATGATCCCGAACCTGCTGTTTTTTCTGGTTGCCGCCCTGAACGGTCCGATGTCGCCTGTTGGCCCGGAGCTCGCCGCCGCACCGCCTTCACGGACGTTTCTGCTGCGGGTGTGCAATAAGACAGAAATGCAATACGGCACGCTCGACCTTGCCATTGCGTCGCTCACGCCGGATCTCGGTCACATCAGGGTCACAGGCTGGGTCCTGCTTCGACCGTCCCAATGCGTCGATGTCGGACAGTTTCAGAAGCCCGGCGTTTTCCTCTACGCAATGAGTGGCGTAGGCGCGGAAATGAGCGGGGATGCCACGGTCTTGTGTGTGAACACGAAGGAGAAGTTCGACTATACCTTTTTGGTCGACGCACACCCGCCGTGCCCGGCCAATTATGGCCCGAAGGGCTTTGCTCTCATGCAATTGCCGAATTTACAGGTCGACGGCTTTACATTCACGATCGAGTGAGCGCGGCGCTTTAGAGTTTACTGGGCGACACCATTGGCGCGGGCTGCGTCGGTTTGGTTATGTCGGGCGAGCTCATGGGCTCGCCTTTGTACTTGAGGAGCGTGCGCGCGTTCTGTCCTTGAGGTAGTACCGGCGGCGCAGGCTGCGGCGCCGCGCTCTTTGGCACGGGCATCTTCGCGGGATTTGGCATCTCCTCTGTGCCCGCTGACGCGGTCAGCAACAGCAGTGAAGCCGCCGAGAGCAGCATCGCTATGGCGAACGAGAACCTCATTTTAAGCTCCACTACGCCGCATTTGTATGCTTTCAACCATTGTGTTGAACCTGTGGCGCCCGTTTGCATTACATAAATTTAAAAAGCGCAACCTGCAAGAGAAGACATCACGGACCAGGAATAGATCGTGCCAGCCGACAAAAAAGCATGCCTTGAATTCGCCCGTCGCTGCCTCGAGTTGCACGACAGGACGGCCGACCTGCCAGAACGGGTGCAGCTTTTGGAGATGGCGCAAGCGTGGCGCGCACTCGCGGAGACCGCTGAGCGTATTGATGAACTCGTGGAGGAGGCCAAGATCCTTGGCCTCATTCCTCCGCGATCCAAAATGAGCTGAGGAAGCGGGCGACAGGGAACGGAGAACAGAGGACGGAACAAAGGACTTGCGTTGAACATAATACGCCGCGGCCCATTTTTTATCCGTCGCTCTTATCAGTTGTCCGTGCTCCGATGGCCAATGAACTTCTGCCAATTCCCCTCACTGCCAAGACTGTTCATTTGTGCATCGACATGCAGCGGATCTTCACCCGAGATGGACCATGGCCGACGCCCTGGATGGATCGCGTGCTGCCGATTGTGGCCGAGATCGCAGGCCGTTATCCGGAGCGGACCGTTTTCACCCGCTTCATCACGCCGCAGCAGCCGGACAACATGCCCGGCATGTGGCAGCGGTATTATAGTCGCTGGCGTGATGCGACGCGGGAATATCTCGATCCAAGCCTGCTGAATCTGGTGGCGCCGCTCGCGCGGCTCTGCCCGCCTGCCGTGGTGATCGACAAGACGCGGTATTCGGGTTTCACTGAGCCTGCGCTGCTTGCGCACTTGCAGGCGCGGGAAGCCGATGCGCTCATCGTGACCGGATCGGAAACCGACGTCTGCGTCCTCGCGACAGTGCTCGGTGCAGTGGATCTCGGATACCGCGTGATCCTCGTTACCGATGCTGTGTGCAGCTCCTCGGACGAAGGCCATGACGCCTTGTTGCAAGTCTACAACCGCCGCTACGGCGAGCAGATCGAGACGGCGACTGCGCAGGTGGTCCTTTCACGCTGGGGCTGACAGCGATGCGTACGCCCTGGGAATGTCTGATCATTGGCGGTGGCCCGGCCGGACTGACTGCTGCGATCTATCTCGCGCGCTATCGAAGACGCGTTCTCATTGCAGATGCGGGAAACAGCAGGGCCGCGGCCATTCCCGAGAGCCACAATCATCCGGGATTTTTCGGCATTTCGGGACGTGAATTACTCGATCGATTGCGGCGGCAGGCGGACCGTTATGGTGTCAAGATCAGAAGGCTTACCGTCGACATGCTGGAAAAGTCCGCAGACGCATTTTGCGCCTATGCCGGGACCGATCAGATGGTCGCGCGTCGGGTGCTGCTGGCAACCGGAATAACCGACAACAGTCCAGCGTTGCCCGGGTTGCGACGCGCGATCGCAGAAGGGCTCGTGCGGTACTGTCCGGTTTGCGACGGGTACGAAGCGCTCGACAAGAACATCGCAGTGGTTGGGCCGCTGGAGCACGCTGCCAAGGAAGCTGCCTTTCTGCGCACCTATTCGGCATCCGTGAGCGTGCTTCCGCTTGCAGATTGCGCTGGGCAGGGCCCGCAACTGCGCGAGCAGGGCATTGCGCTCATACCAAGTCCCCCGCACGATTTTCAGAAGACCGCCTCAGGAGTTGCCATGGAACTGCAAAATGGGGAGTGCCGAAGCTTCGACGTGCTCTACTCCGCGCTCGGGTGCAGAGTGCACTCTGAGCTTGCGAAAGCGCTCGGCGCCCGCTGCAACGATTCGGGGAATCTCGAGGTGGACCCCAAGCAATGCACGTCTGTTGAAGGACTTTATGCAGCCGGCGATGTCGTTTCCGATCTGCATCAGCTCAGCGTCGCGGAAGGCCACGCGGCGATTGCAGCCACAGCGATTCACAACAGCCTTCCCCGTAATTTCAGATGAGCATCGATGAGGAAAACTGCTCTAATGTGCAGCGCTGTTAGCTAATGCAACGCTCTCTTCGAGCTTGTCCTTGAGCGTCCGGCTCAATCGCTTTTCGAGGAAAGCGAGCACTGCCTCCTCTTCCGGCTTTAGCCGCGCTTGATCTTTCTGCCGCTCGCCCTCGCTCTCGTCCTTGATCTGCAAGGTCAGCAAACTCTCCGAATATGCCTGCAGGATTTCCGGATGGACGTAGCATTTACGGCAAATGGCCACGGTATTGCCCAAACGGGAGGCGACTTGCGCGATTGCCGACTTGATATTTTTTTTCAGCGCCGCCTTGCCCTCGAAACCTCCCAGCTCGTGCAGGGCAACGGCAGCCAGCACCGTACCGTGCCAGGTCCGGAAGTCCTTGGCGCTGATGTCCCGGCCGGTGATTTCGCGCAGGTATGAGTTGATATCAGCCGAGGTGACGTCCTTGAGCTCGCGGTCCTCGTCGAAATACTGAAACAGCTCCTGTCCGGGCAGGTCCTGGCAGGCGCGCACGACCTTGGCAATGCGCCGATCCTTTACCTTTAGTCGCCAGAGCTTGCCGCCCTTGCCTTTGAAATTAAAACGCAGCTCCGAGCCGTTTACCGCGACGTGCTGGTTGCGCAACGTGGTCAGCCCGTAACTCTTATTCTCTTTCGCATAGCTGTCGTTCCCGACACGGATAAGCGTGGTCTCGAGGAGATCAACAACCGTAGCAAGCACCTTCTCGCGCGGCAGACCTTTGCGCGCCATATGCTCCCTGACCGTTGCGCGAATGGCCGGCAGACTCTTGGCGAAGTCCACGATGTGGTCGTACTTGGTGCTGTCGCGGATCTCGCGGAACGCGGCGTGATAGCGGTACTGCTTGCGGCCCCGGGCATCTCGTCCGGTTGCCTGCAGGTGACCGTTGCTCTTCGGGCATATCCACACATCCGTCCAGGCCGGGGGAATCGCCAGCTTCCGAATGCGCTTGAGAATGGAAGGCTCTGTGATCTTAGTGCCGGAAACACCGAAATAGGCAAACCCTGTGCCGTACTTTTTTCTCCGGATGCCCGGCTCGACGTCGCTGACGTAGGTCAGCCCGGCACTTTCGGCGGCCTCCTGGGAGTCTGCGATCCTTTCTTCCGCGTCAGATGAATTGGGCGCGAGCAACTTTCACCTCCAAAGAGGTAATCGGTCTGCAGCACGCAAGTTCCTTGCAGCGTCAGAAAAGCAGGGTTCAGGTGGCCGCGTTCTCTCGCGAAAGCACCAATCCGAGTACTACAATGGGCGCTGGACGGGGCGCCGATATCAGCAGGGAGGAATCAATGAGCTGGCAACCGGCACAAGACCCTTTACCCGGAGATCGTCATGCTTGTGACGCGATCGCGACTGTAATTGTGCCGCGTGCGCGCGATCTCGGCGGCTTCGAGGTGCGCCGCGCGCTTCCCTCGACGGAGCGTCAGATGGTGGGGCCTTTCATCTTTTTCGATCAGATGGGGCCGGCTGAATTCCTGCTTGGCAAAGGACTGGATGTGCGGCCGCATCCCCATATAGGCCTGTCCACGCTTACCTATCTTTTCGATGGCGAGATTATGCATCGCGACTCGCTCGGCACGGTGATGGCGATCCGCCCGGGCGAGCTGAACTGGATGACCGCGGGGCGCGGGATCGCTCATTCCGAACGCACCCCGCCGCAGCTGCGCGAAACGCCTGGCACCAAGCTGTTCGGAATTCAAAGCTGGGTTGCGCTGTCGAGAAAGGATGAGGAGAGCGCGCCGGATTTTTTCCACTACGCTGCGAGCGCTATCCCGTTGCTCGCCGGCGAGGGAAAGTCGGTGCGCATTATCGCCGGATCAATTCTCGGCAAAACATCGCCGGTGAGGACCTCAAGTGCCATGTTCTATGCGGATGTGAGCCTCTCGGCGGGCGCCGCTGTCCCGCTCGATCCCGACTACGAGGAGCGCGGTATCTACACCGTTTCCGGGGAGCTCGACATTAGCGGCGACCTGTTCGGTCCGGCGCAGCTGCTTGTGTTTCGGCCGGGCGATCGCATCACCATCACGGCCAAGAACAAAGCCCGCTTTCTGATGCTGGGCGGAGAGCCCATGGATGGGCCGCGCCATATCTGGTGGAATTTCGTTTCCTCGCGCAAGGAACGCATCGAACAGGCAAAGGCAGACTGGCGGCTTGCGCGCTTCGACAGCGTGCCCGGAGACCCAGAGTTCATTCCCCTGCCCGAACCCGAGCTCAAGGTCGCCAATTATCCCTGAGCGCATTGCGCAAGCGTGCTCGTGTAACATCCGGTATGCTCGCCCGGATTTCGCTATGGCTCAATCCGGGCTACGAAGCACGATGCAATCCGTGCGCGATCCGGTATGCGGCATGGCGGTAGACCCGCTGGCGGAGCCTTATAAGCACGAACATCACGGCCGCACATATCACTTCTGCTCGCGCGGATGTCTCGCAAAATTCGCAACATCGCCTGAAAAGTATTTGGGTGAGAAGGGCGACGCTAGTGCCTCGCAAGGAGGCGCGGCGATCTACACCTGCCCCATGCACCCGGAGATCAGGCAAGCGGGCCCCGGCGCTTGTCCGATCTGCGGCATGGGGCTCGAGGCTGTCGTCGCATCGGCAGAAGCGGCGCCCAATCTAGAGCTTTTGGACATGCAGCGTCGCTTCTGGGCGGCGCTCGTTCTGACAGTGCCGGTCGTGCTCCTGGAAATGGGCGGCCATTTGACCGGCCTGAGCCATTACGTGAGCCCAACAACATCGAACTGGGTGCAGCTGATCCTCGCCACACCCGTCGTGCTGTGGGCGGGTTGGCCATTCTTTGAGCGCGCGTGGAATTCGCTTCGCACGCGCAATCTCAACATGTTCACGCTGATTGCCTTGGGGACCGGCACGGCCTGGCTATACAGCGTGCTCGCAACACTCGCGCCGGGCATTTTCCCGGCTGCATTTCGGAGCGGCACAAACTCCGTCGGCGTCTACTTCGAGCCGGCAGCTGTCATCACCGTGCTTGTGCTGCTCGGACAGGTGCTCGAGGTGCGGGCGCGCGAAAGCACGGCGGGCGCCATCCGCGGACTGCTCGATCTTGCGCCAAAAATTGCGCACCGCATGCTTCCTGACGGTCGCGAGGAGGAGGTGCCGCTCGATCGAATTCGCGTCGGCGACCGGCTGCGCATCCGTCCTGGCGAAAAAGTGCCGGCGGACGGCGTCGTCCTCGAAGGGCGAAGCGCCGTTGACGAGTCCATGCTCACCGGCGAGGCCATGCCGGTCACAAAAGAGGCTGGCGCGAATGTCGTTGGTGCGACGATGAACCAGTCTGGTTCTCTCGTGATCGAAGCCCGCAAGATCGGCCGTGAGAGCGTTCTAGCACAGATAGTCGATCTCGTCGGGAAGGCGCAGCGCAGCCGTGCCCCCATCCAGCGGCTTGCCGATCAGGTCTCCGCCTGGTTCGTGCCGGCGGTGATCGTCATCGCCTTCGCGGCATTTGCCGCATGGGCGATTTTTGGCCCGGAGCCGCGGTTCTCGTTTGCGCTGGTGGCGGCGGTCTCGGTGCTCATCATCGCGTGCCCCTGCGCGCTTGGGCTCGCGACACCGATGTCGATCATGGTCGGCGTGGGTCGGGGAGCTCATTCGGGCGTGCTGATCAAAAATGCGGAAGCGCTCGAGCGAATGGAAAAAGTCGACACACTCGTAATCGATAAGACCGGTACCCTGACCGAAGGCAAACCCGCCGTAGCGGCGGTAATCACGGCTGCGGGTTTTTCGGAAAAGGACGTTCTGCGGCTGGCTGCCAGCATCGAGCGGGCGAGTGAACACCCGCTTGCGCGCGCAATTGTGCACGCGGCCGAGCAGCGCGGCATCGCTGTCGCAGCTATTGCGGATTTCGTTGCAACACCCGGAAAGGGGATCGCCGGCACGGTCGTAGGCAGACGCGTCGTCCTGGGCAACGCTTCTTTTCTCGGCGAGCTCGGGATCGAGGAGAACCCGTTTACAGTTCGGGCCAGTGAGTGGCGGCGCGAAGGAGCAACCGCAATTTTTATGTCAGTGGACGGCAAGGCTGCTGCTCTGATTGTAGTTGCCGATCCAGTGAAAGCGTCCACGCCTCGCGCAGTGCAGGATCTCAAGGCCGAGCATATTCGTCTTGTGGTGCTCACGGGAGACAATCGGACGACGGCCAGCGCAGTTGCGCGCCGTATCGGCATCGACGAAGTCGAAGCCGAAGTTCTGCCGCAAGAAAAGAACGCAACAATTCAGCGCTACCGAACGGCAGGACGTGTCGTCGCAATGGCAGGTGACGGCATTAACGATGCGCCTGCACTTGCGGCAGCGGATGTGGGCATCGCCATGGGGACCGGCACCGATGTTGCCATGGAGAGCGCCGGCATTACCCTGCTTAACGGCGATCTGACCGGCATCGTGCGCGCGCGGCGCCTATCGCAGGCAGTCATGCGCAACGTGCGGCAGAACCTGTTTTTTGCATTTTTCTACAACGCACTGGGTGTGCCGATCGCTGCGGGAATTCTCTATCCGTTTTTCGGAATTTTGCTATCCCCCGTGATCGCCGCCGCTGCGATGTCGATTTCGTCCGTGAGCGTGATCGCGAATGCGCTGCGCCTGCGGCACGTGCAATTGTAACGGTGGCGACCAGCGTTAACCGCGGCATCAGAATCCATCAGCAAATAGGGCCGGTTTTCGGTATGCTGGCGTGCTAATGAGCGGAGAGGCAGCCCATGCGGCGGTGGCGGCGTAAATTATCAGGAGCCATGTGCATCGTTGATTTTAACGACGGCACCGGCGGCCATGGGTGCAGGCTCGTGAATTTCTCGAATGGAGGCGCGCGGCTCTCCGGGTTCGTGCATGCAAGCGCCGTTCCGGATTCGTTGCGCTCTTTATCAGGGACAGACAAATCCTCAAGCGCGACTGCCGGGTCGTATGGCGAGGGTCCCGCGATGTGGGCGTTCAGTTCACGAATCCTCCGACTCCCATGAAGCTCGGGCAGATCGCGTGGCAGCTGAACAGGCGCAATGCCCCTAGGCTTGGCGCCTTAATAACCTGTGGGGTGAGTGAACCCCTGAAGGCGATCGCAATTACCTATGTTAAAGCCGAACCGGTCGGCCATGCGAATACCGAACGGATGGACATGTCGGACGAATACAGGGCGCGCGCTGCCGTCCACATTGAGAATGCGCACCACTGCCGATCCCGCGCTGCGGGATATGTTTCTCAAGCTCGCCGATCACTTCACGTGGCTTGCTGCGCGTCCGCCACTCGGCGAAAGCCGGATCCCGTGCGTGAGCTGATGCGCCGCGCGCTTGCAGCCGCGAGTTCGGGCACTACGCGCTAAGCGCGCGCCCCGAGTCGTCAGCGAACCGACGGCTGCTTCGCCATCGGGTTGCGGCTGCAGGCTCCCCC
>DATCJI010000190.1:0-3979 GCA_036562835.1 Xanthobacteraceae bacterium
GAGCGAAGGATGGGAGAGTCTAACGGCATTGATCCGCTTTTGGGAGGCTGGGCGATGCCGAAGGCTTATTCCGGGGACATGCGTCAGCGCGTGATTGCGGAAGTGGAAAGCGGGGCTTCGCGGCGGGCGGCGGCCGAGGAGTTTGCGGTTAGCGCCAGCACGGCGATCATCTGGGTCAAGTGCTTTCGGGAGACGGGTCGCTGCGCGGCCAAGCCGCGGGGCGGGAGTATCTCACCGTTGGAAGAGTACGCGGATTTTCTGTTTGGTCTGATTGAGAAGCAGCCTGACCTGACGCTGGACGAAGTGGTTTTGGCAAAGCGCAAGCACAAGATTCCTGGCAGCCGCACCGCGGTCTGCGCTTCTTTGAGCGTCACAAGATTACCTTCAAAAAACGCGTGCGCGCAGCGGAGCAGGAGCGCGCGGGACGTGGCGCGGGCGCGCCGGCGCTGGATGCGAGAGCAGGGCATATTTGATCCCGCCCATCTGGTCTTTATCGACGAGACCGCCGCCAATACCAAGATGCTGCGGCTTTACGGCCGTTGCCGGCGCGGCGAGCGCTTGATCGATCGCGCGCCGCAAGGGCGTTGGAAGACCATAACTTTTGTCGCCGCACTTCGTCGAAACGGCATGCGCGCGCCGAGCACTGTTGATGCTTCAATGAACGCCGCCAAGTTCCTGGCCTATGTCAAAACAGTGTTTGGCCCCGACGCTTAAGCGCAAGGATATTGTCGTGATCGACAATCTTCCCGCACACAAGGCGCCTGGCACCCCGCGACGATCCACGCCGAAGGACCCGGTACTCTTCAAGCGTCTTGACGAGCTCGACTTCTCGGTGAAGTCGACGTGTTGGGCGAGCGCCGTATCAAAAGTCAGCTCGTAACGTTCCTTACGCAACGGAATGATAAAGCTATCGTCATGAAGCTTGGCCGCGACCTGTTGGGCGAGCTTGATTTCGCGTTGCACACCCTTTTTAGAAAGACCATCAGGCGTGGCTACCAGAAGAACTTTTGCGGCTCGATCCTTTAGCGCCTCCTCAAGAAGTTCGGTCCAATCCTGACCGCCGCGCAGCTTCAAAATGTCGGCCCAGACCTCATATCCGAGGGCAGTCAGGCGAGTGCCCAGCCACAGTCACGGGTGCGTCGGACATCCATAAGTCAATTCCATGTCTGTGTCATACCTATGAGTCATTATCTTGGCCCCCAGCCGCATGGCGACCAGCCAGGACTTTGAGCTATGGAGATTTAGCAGCAGATCGGCTCGTTGCTGTTTCAATCAAATGCGCTGCCCAATGGTGCTGGGGATGGCGACTGCGACCGGCGTTGTCGGTTTTCGTGAAATAGCTTTAGCTCGTTGCAATTTACCCGGGGCCTATGGAACAAATAGCGCGGAGCAAATTGCGGCTCAGACAACGTGTCCTCGCGGCCTCGAGTATGGCGGATTATTTGCGTGGTCGTTGAGGATGGAGCAATCAGGCTAAAGACCTGGCTACAAGTCATCGAGGATACGCACCGGATATGGCCGGCAGAGCGTTCCTTGAAAGGAAACCAGCGTATGCCTAATTAGGACACTGCACAATCTAAATTAGGACAGATCGGTCGGAGTTAGGACACTACCGCCAATCCAAAAGATGAGGCCGCCAACTGAGACGGCCTTCGATCATTTATGATTTTTGCGCCCTTTCAGATCATCGAGGGCTTTTTCCGCGTGTGGGTCGAGATGGCCGCTGATTTGAAGCCGCACCTCTGCCATCTTTGGATCGCTCCACCGTTTTGGGTCTCTCAAGTATGCCTTAGCCGCATCAATAACATCGGGCGTTACCTCTCGTAGCTCGATCAGAACGGCCTCAATTGCCCGAATCCGGCCTTCCAGTTCGTCCTTGGTCATTATCGGCCTCATGCAGTTTTTGACTGCCGATCAGCCTAAATCAAATCCGGCCACCGCGCTCTCTAAATCCGGCCACTAGGCTTGGAAACCGGCCAGTACCCGCGCGGCCATGGGAACGCTCCATGAAACGAGAACGGAAAGGTCTTGCCGGAAAGGGGCAATGTTTTTCCGAGGAGGGCCTGACCGGGGCGACGGCTTGCTCCCTGCTCGCGCTGAGGGCCCTCACCACCCACCCTCCACGGCCGAGACGCTGGGGCCCCAACTGCCCCCGCGGGTCCCATAGGCCCCCCCTGGGGGGAACGCGCAGTCCGCTACCGAGGGGACATGAACACCCCTGTCGCGTCACTCGATCACCTCGTCGGCGCGGGCGAGCAACATCGGCGGCACTTCAAGCCCGAGCGCTTTCGCGGTCTTTAGATTGATGGCCATTTCGTATTTGGTCGGCGCCTGCACCGGCAGGTCAGCCGGCTTCTCACCCTTGAGGATGCGATCGACGTAGTCCGCAGTGCGAAACTGGTCACCGGTCTCCGGTCCATACGAGATCAAGCCACCGGGCGCAGCTCGGATATTTGCGGGAAGGGATTGATTGGCGACTGCCGCAGCACACTTGGCGTCCGCAAGCAGCAGGCTGAGAGCAAAATCTGTTTCTCTGATTCTTTGATTTTCGCACGCAATTCACAAGCAAACTGATCGCCGCGATTCACAAGCGGATTGTTTTATGATTCTTGTGCGGCATGGCACCGAGCGCCGATTCGCTTCCGACCGATCTCGCCAGCGCGCACGCGATGATCATTGCGACACGCGAGGCGTTGCTCGCCGCGGAAGCGCGTGCCAGTGCCGCCGAGAGCGAGGCGAAGCACCGGGCGCTGCTGATCGAGAAGCTCAAATATACGATCGCCAAGCTGCGCCACGACAAGTTCGGCCAATCTTCGGAGCGGGGCGCCATCCTGGAGCAACTCGAGCTGGCGCTCGCGGAGATGGAAGAAGATGCCGCTCAGGCGGAAACGGCGGCGCAGATGGCAGCTGCAGCGGCCAAGATTGAAGTGCGCAGCTTCGAGCGGCGCAAGCCGGCGCGCCGGCCGCTGCCTGAGCATCTGCCGCGCGAGCGCATCGTCTATCCCGCACCCGCGGTTTGTCCGTGTTGCGGTGGGGCTTTGCACAAAATCGGCGAGGACGTCACCGAGACGCTGGAGCCTCATCCCACGCCAGTGGAAGGTGATCCAGCACGTGCGCGAGAAGTTCTCCTGCCGCTCCTGCAAAAGCATCACCCAGCCGCCGGCGTCATCGCATCCGATCTCGCGCGCGGCCGTGCTGGCCCTCTTCTACCCGCCCGACCGAAGCAGCAAGCATCCCGAGCAACATCTGGCCAACTATGCCGGCCTGATGCAGGCAGATGCGTATGCCGGCTTCAGTAAGCTCTACCATCCTTCGCGCAAGCCAGGAGCGATCATCGAGGCCGCGGGCTGGGCGCATGCGCGGCGCAAATTCTTCGACTTGGCGCGATTGCAAAAGGCACCCATCGCCATTGAAGCGGTCAAGCGCATCGATGCGCTATTCGCGATCGAGCGCGAGATCAACGGCAAGACGTCATTGGAGCGTGTGCGCGTGCGCAACGAGCACAGCCGGTCTCTCGTAAACGATTTGGAGACTTGGCTGCGCGAGCAGCGTCGAAAGCTCTCATCGAAGAGCGATACCGCCAAGGCGATCAATTACAGCCTCCACTGCCGCCCACCACCAACGGCACGACGACGTACGCCACGCGCTTTGCGCGGCGCGAAATCGGTTGTTACCACATTGAGGGCAAGCCCACGCGCGCCACTCGACGATCGGATATCTGAGCCCTATGGAGTTCGAGAGCCAGGCGGGATTAGCTTAAGCGGGTGTCATCCAAACCGGGTGCAGGCCACTAGTGGACTCTTCAACGGCAAGCGCGGGATCGACGATCCTGAATTGCAGCGTGAGTTGAAGCAGTTACCGATGCACGATCCGAAACGAGCCGCATTGATGGCCGCCAGTAATCTGGCCTGCACCCGGTTTGGATGACACCCGCTTAAGCTAGTTCCGCCTGGCTCTCAAACTCCATAGGGCTCAGATA
>DATCJI010000219.1:0-4956 GCA_036562835.1 Xanthobacteraceae bacterium
TGAAAGTCATCGGCACGTTTCCCGACGATTCCCATCCGCGCATCGTTTATCCGGCCGCACTCACCCAGACTGCGCAGGTTGAAGCGGGACGCTATCTCGCGTTTCTGCGCTCCGCATCGGCCGGGAGGATTTTTGAATCATATGGATTCACCTTTTTGCCGGGAAAAAACGCGCGGTGATGCTCGAGCTTTCGCCCGACGAGTGGATCGCGGTGCGGCTGTCGCTCAAGATCGCCGTTGTGGCCACCGCCGTCGCGCTGCCGTTCGGGATTGCGCTTGCATTCCTGCTCGCGCGCAAGACCTTCTGGGGCAAGGCGCTGCTCGACGGCATCGTGCATCTGCCGCTGGTGCTGCCGCCCGTGGTCACGGGCTACCTGCTGTTGATGTCGTTTGGACGGCGTGGGCCCGTCGGCGCTTTTCTGGCCGAGCAGCTCGGCATCGTGTTCTCGTTCCGCTGGACAGGCGCCGCGCTCGCCTGCGGCGTCATGGGATTTCCGCTGCTGGTGCGCCCCATCAGGCTCGGCATTGAGGCGATCGATCGGCGCCTCGAAGGAGCAGCCGCAACCTTGGGCGCCGGTCGCTTCTGGGTGTTTCTCACCATCACTTTGCCGCTGGCGCTCCCGGGGGTGATTGCCGGCATCGTGCTGTGCTTTGCCAAGGCGCTGGGAGAGTTCGGCGCCACCATTACATTCGTGTCGAATATCCCGGGCGAGACGCAGACCATCTCGGCTGCGATCTACACCTTCACGCAGACCCCGGGCGGAGACGAAGCGGCAGCTCGCCTGGTGCTGGTCGCAATTCTCATCTCGCTCGCTGCCCTCGTCGTCTCCGAATGGCTGGCGCGGCGCGCCGGCACGCACTTTCACGGAGAGTGAGATGCTGGCCATTGAAGTGGAGAAGCGGCTTGGCGATTTTTTCATCAAAGCGCAGATCGAAATCCCGGATGGTGTTGCCGGGCTGTTTGGTCCGTCGGGCGCAGGCAAGACCACGCTCGTCAATATGATCGCAGGCCTGATCGCGCCGGATCGCGGACGCATCGTGGTGGATCACGCAACCCTGTTCGATTCGACGGCGCGCATCGATGTGCCCGTGCATCGACGGCGCATCGGCTACGTCTTCCAGGAGGGCCGGCTGTTTCCTCATTTCAGCGTTGCAGGCAATCTCGATTATGGCCGGCGCATGAGCGGCCTTGCGCGCGACAGCACAGAATTCGGGCGCATCGTTTCCATGCTCGACATCGGCTCTCTCCTCGAGCGCCGGCCGGCAAAGCTGTCCGGCGGGGAACGCCAGCGCGTCGCCATTGGGCGCGCGCTTCTGATGCGTCCGCGGCTTCTCCTTCTCGACGAGCCGCTCGCCTCGCTTGACGAAGCGCGCAAGCGCGAGATTTTTCCTTATCTGGAAAAGCTGCGCGATGCGGCGCGCGTGCCTATGGTTTATGTGAGCCACAATGCGTCCGAGCTTGCGCGGCTTGCCACGTCGGTCGTCTGGCTCGATGCCGGCCAGGTGATTTCGAGCGGCAGCCCCGAGTTGCTGCAGCCGGCAGCGTTTACGCCCATAGCCGGCGCGCCGCTCTCTTTATCCTCGCCAAAAGAGTAGCGTCGTCCTCCACCGGCAACCGCAATCCGACGGAGCTGATGCGATCGTCCTTCATGCGATGCACGACAAGCGCAATGGATCCGAGCGGCACGATATCTCCCTGTTTGGGCGGATGGATGAGCGACTGCTCGATGTAAGCGGTTATCGGCAATCCGGTTTCCTCTGGCGGGATCGAAAGCCCGTAAATCTCGGCGAGCGCCCCGAGCGTCACATGACCCGCAACAAAGAAGTCGCCGAGCAGCCGCGGGTCGGGGGCGAGCGGGGGCGGCATGTGGACGAAGAATCGGTCAAGCGCCTGCGCCTTTTCCGGTGGCGCCAGCAAATAAACATAGTCGCCTTCCTTGACCGGGTGCGCTTCCGCCGGACTAAGAATTTTTTCTGAGCGCACGACGAGGGTCGGTTTGGCCCAGGACGGCAGCAGACCGCGTTTGAGATAAGGACTGTTTGCAGCGAGCGGATATCCGACAATCTCCTGCGCCAGCTGGCCCGGCAGGTCGAGCTCCACGCGCCGTGGCAGCGCATCCTGACGCGGTAATGCAACATGCAGCCGGCGCGCAGCCCACGCGATGGTCCAACCCTGCACGAGCAAAGAGACGAGCACGACGACGAAAGCGACGTCGAAATAGAGAAACGCGTTTGGCAAGCCGACAAGGAGCGGAATGGAAGCGAGAAAGATTCCCACTGCGCCGCGCAGCCCGACCCATGAAATGAACGCCTTCTCGCGCCAGGGAAAACGAAACGGCGCAAGACAGGCGAACACCGCAACGGGGCGCGCAATCAGCATCAGCGCGGCTGCAACGGCGAGCTCAGGCCAGATGCTGTTCATCAGGCGATGCGGCCAGGCAAGAAGACCGAGAAGCACGAACATGACGATCTGCGCGAGCCAGGTAACGGCATCGAGAAAAACGACAACCGTGTTGTGGGCGCGTGTTGGACGATTGCCGACGATGAGACCGGCAATATAGACAGCAAGAAAGCCCGACGCATGCAGGGCGGATGCAAGACCGAAAATGACGAGCGCCGCCGTGGTCACGAATGGCGCATGCAGCCCTTGCGCCAGAGAAAGCCGATTGAGCACCAACACAATGGAGCGCCCGCCGACGCCGCCGATGACAGCGCCCAGCACGCCCTGCTCAGCCAACACCGCCAGCACATGTCCCCATGACTGATCGCCGGTGCTGAGGAACTCGACCAGCAGCAGCGTGAGCAGGACGGCAAAGGGATCATTGCTTCCGGATTCGACCTCGAGGGTTGCACCGACGCGCGGGCGCAGGCGCAGGCCGCGCGCGTGCATGAGGAAGAACACCGCAGCCGCATCGGTCGAGGCAATGACCGAGCCCACGAGCAGCGCCTCAACCCAGCGCAGATTGAAAGCAAATGCAGCAACCGGGGCGGTCAAAATCGCGGTGAGCAATACGCCGGCGGTGGCAAGCGTCAGCGCGGGAGCAAGCACGCTACGGAACGTGGCAAAGCGCGTGCGCAGGCCGCCATCAAAGAGAATGAAGGCAAGCGCGATCGAGCCCACCGCGTATGCGGTACCTACATCGTTGAACTCGAGCCCACCCGGCCCTGCCTCTCCGGCGAGCATGCCCAGGAGCAGGAACACCAGGAGCAGGGGCGCACCGAACCGCATGGCGATCAGGCTCGACATTATGCCGGCGAGCACGAGAAGGGCTCCGAGCAGAATGCCAATGCTGATTGCGTCGAGCGAAGCCATTGCCAGTAAATCCGCCTCCTACTCTACATGAATAAACTATCATTCGTTTCGAACGATGATTGTTTAATGCGACCTTCCGTCCCGAAATTGCGCAATTCCCATGCCTTGCTCGGCATCGCCTGCGGCGCGGGCGCGGCGCTGTTCTGGGCGCTCGGACTGGCCATCGGGCGTCACGGCATCCTCATCGGCTTTGCGCCAGCCGATATCGTGTTTCATCGCTTCGTGTGGGCGGGGCTCGTCTTCCTTCCGTTCTTTGCGCAGGATGCGGTCCACTCAATCGGCTGGCGGAAGAGCGTGTGGCTGACTCTCGCGGGCGGTCCGCTTTTGGCGTTCTTCAGCTATGCGGGCTTTCTGTTTGTGCCGCTGGCGCATGGGGGCGTGATCCAACCCGCCTGCTCGGCCGTAGGCGGGCTGCTGCTCGCGCGCCTAATGCTTGCCGAAAAATTACCCGCACAACGCGTCGCGGGCGCAGCGGTCATTCTCCTGGGGCTTTGCGTGATTGGCGGCGAGGCCCTCGCCACGCTTGGCTTGCATGGCGTTTCGGGCGATCTGTTGTTTGCAACGGCCGGCCTGTTCTTTGCGGTGTTCGCCACCCTGGTGCGCAAATGGCGCATTGCGCCGCTGCGCGCGGTCGCCGTCACCGCGGTCGTGTCGCTCGCTGGAATTCCGATCTACTGGGCCGCCTTCGGGTTTGGAAGCATGATCGCGCAAGGGTTTTGGGAAAACCTCCTGCAGGCGCTCGGACAAGGAATTTTCGGCGGCGCCGGCGCCGTCTATCTGTTCACGCAATCGGTGGTGCGCCTGGGCGTGGCGCGTGCGGCAGTTTTTCCATCGCTGGTACCCGGCTTTGCGCTCCTGCTCGGGCCACTCCTGCTCGGCGAGATGCCCAGCGCGCTGCAGCTCATTGGCTTTGCGATCGTGCTAGTCGGTTTCCGCTTTGCGCAGAAGCCGTAAGCGGAACTAACGCGTGTGCCGCTTCATGAAATTTTCCATGAGCGTCTGCAAATAGACCGGCATCTCCTGCATCGGGCAGTGGCCGCATTCCATCATGACGAGTTCGGCGCGGTTGTGCCATTTCAGGAACGTATTGCGCAGATCGTCTTCCAGGAACTTGGGCTGGTCCCATTTGCAGCCAATAATCAGGAAGGGAACGTCGCTCTTGCCGCATTCGCGCGAGAAATCGTGCAGGGTCCACATGTCCAGATAGCCGCGCGCCGCCTCGGGCGTGCGCGTGTCGCGCGCAAGACGGAGTTTCACCTCCTGCCATTGCGAAGAGAGGCGATTGCCGGTGATCCGGCTTGCGAGCTCGCGACACTTCGTGTCGTCGGTGATCACCTCCTCGAAGAATTTGCGGTCCGCGGCCGACATTTTTATGCCCGCGGCGGATACCGGCCCTACGGCAACGACACTCTTGATGCGATCCGGCACATCGACCGCGAGCCGCTCCACCACCATGCCCGTCATGGAAAAGCCGACGAGGTGAAATTTGCGCCAGCCGAGATGATCGGCGAGTGCAACCGTATCGGCTGCAGCCTCGCGCTCGTTGTATTCGCCTTTCTGGTCCATGGAGCGGCCGTAGCCGCGCAGGTCCGTGAGGCAATACGTAAAGGTCTTGGTGTCGAGGTAAGGCAGCGTGGGCAGCCA
>DATCJI010000314.1:0-3514 GCA_036562835.1 Xanthobacteraceae bacterium
TGCAATCCGCGAGCGAGGAGAACGCTAGCCAACTTTACGTCGTTTTCACGACGCGGACGGGCCGCAAAGGCCGCTGGGAGCCCTCTTTCCGGCATCGATGGCTGTAGATAATCATATGCAGATTCAAGGCTCTACCGTAAGCACAATCTTGCCAATATGCCCGCCTGCTTCCATGCGAGCGTGCGCCTCTGCGGCCTTGGCGAGCGGAAAGGTGCTGTCGATCACGGGCCGCACCTTGCCGGCAGCAATCAAGGGGAGCACCTGCTGCTCCAGCGCAGCGGCGATGGCCGCCTTGTCTGCAATGGAGCGGGCGCGCAGCGTCGAACCCGTGTGGATCAGGCGCTTGAGCATGAGACGGCGGAAATCGACCGTTGCCTTCGGGCTGGCCTGAAACGCAATCTGCACGATGCGCCCTTCCACAGCGGCCGCCTCGTAATTGCGCTGGATGTAGTCGCCGCCGACCATGTCGAGAATCACATCGGCGCCTTGGCCGCCGGGCGCTTGCTTTATGGCAGCGACGAAATCCTCGGTTCGGTAATTGATTGCAACATCGGCGCCCAGCTTGCGGCACGCCTCGCATTTCGCGTCTGAGCCGGCAGTGGTGATGACGCGAGCCCCGAACGCCTTGGCAAGCTGGATAGCTGTCGTGCCGATGCCCGACGAGCCGCCATGCACGAGCAGAGTCTCACCAGCGCGCAGCCGCCCGCGCTCGAATACGTTGTGCCATACCGTGAAGAATGTTTCCGGGATGGCTGAGGCTTCCACGTTCGCAAGCCCGGCGGGAATTGGCAGCGCATGGCTTTCGTGCGCGGCGCAGAACTGTGCATAGCCACCACCGACCACGAGGGCCATGACGCGATCGCCGAGCTTCCATCGCGATGCGTTTTTCCCGAGCGCCACCACCTCACCCGCGATTTCGAGGCCCGGAATGTCGGTGGCGCCCGCAGGCGGCGGATAACGCCCTTGCCGCTGCATGACGTCCGGGCGGTTCACCCCGGCGGCAGCTACTTTCACCAGCACCTCGCCCTCTTGCAGTTGCGAGACTGGTCGCTGCTCGGGCGCGAGGACCTCCGGCCCGCCCGGCGCGCGAATGCCGATGACCGTCATCTCAGCAGGCAATTTGGCGGCCCGGGCATTCATAAGAGCTTGTAGTAGTTCGTCCGTCCGCCTGTGACAATCTCGTTCTGCGCGGCTATTTTTGTATCGAAAACGGAGTTCAAGCATGCCCGCACTCGACGAGGACGATCGGCCGAAAAAGAAAATCGCGCACGAGATCGGGCAGGACCTTACGCTCCTCTCAGTGGGCGAGCTCGAGGAGCGCATTCGCCTGTTGCAGGATGAGATCGAGCGCTTGCGAGCTGATATTGCGAGAAAGCAGGCCTCACGCGGGGCGGCGAACCAGTTCTTTAAGAAGTAGCGGCAAAGCGCGGCTACTCTTGTTCAGGCATTAACAAATAAATATTCGGCGCCGTGCCCACGCGTGGGGTCGCTGCGCAGCTGTAATCGGTCCGGCGAGGGGGCGGAGCACGCCGCCTTGGCCCACGTACGGTCCCGGTCGAGAGTGACAGCGGGGAATTTTAAATTAATCCCGAACTTTAAGGCCTTGTTAATCTTTCTCGTTCATTACTGGGATCGTCCATCTTCTGGACATTGAGTGGCTCCTGTCCACTCTGTTTGACGCCTCCCTGTTATAACTCGAGCCGCCGGCACCCCGGCGGCTCATTTTTTCGTCCCATTTCGGGACGCCGCTGGCCGAAGGTGTGCCCGTTTGGACTGATGCTGCGCGGCAACTATGTCGCGAGCTTTGTTTCGAGCCGGCTGGACAACCCGTTACCTCTAGGCGATGGTTTGCCGCGCCTTGAGGCGCCAACAATAAAGGCGTGAGTAGCGCGAGTAGCGTGAGGCGTGGGCGATGTCGGAGAGATTGGTTAACGGCACAGTTTCATTTGGAGAAAAACTGGCAACTTCTCCGGTTTTTTCCGCCCTGTTCCGCGACGGCATGGCGCTCGTCGAGGAAACGGCCGCCTATCTCGATGGACCGGGCCGCCTGGAGTCCAAGCGCCTCGAGCGGAGCGGTGCCCTTGCCTATGCCACCGAAAGCATGCGTTTGACCACGCGGCTCATGCAGCTGGCCTCCTGGCTGCTGCTGCATCGCGCCGTCAAAGAGGGCGAAATGTCTTTGGCTCAGGCCAGCAGGGAAAAGGCGAAAGTCAAGCTATCGGCGCTGGAGCACAATGACGAGCACAATCTGAAACTCGTACCCGAGCGGCTGCGCGCGCTGGTTCAGCGATCGAAAGAGCTGCAGCGGGCGGTGCGGCGGTTAGACGCCACCATGCACGCCGTCCCACCGCGGCTGGAACGCGGCAATCCGGTCGAGCGCCAGATTGGGCTTCTGCGGGCGGCCTTCGAACAGCGCTAGAATTCTCGCCGGATACACCATCATCTCAAAGCCGTTATGCTGAGGTGCTCGGCGCAACGCGCCGAGCCTCGGAGCATGCGGCCGATCATCCTTCGAGCCTGGCTCGATGCGCTCGCGCCTCAGAATGAGGTCGTGGAGCTATTTCTTCGCTCCAATGCCGGCGAACTTCTTCTGGAAGCGCGACAGCCGGCCGCCGCGGTCCACCAGCTGCTGCTGGCCCCCGGTCCAGGCGGGATGGGACTTTGAATCAATGTCCAGCCGAAGCGTGTCGCCCGGCTTGCCCCAGGTCGTGCGGGTGAAAAATTCCGTGCCGTCCGTCATCACCACCTTGATGGTGTGATAGCCCGGATGGATTTCACGCTTCATGGGAACCCTTGCGCACTTGCGCCTTGCGAATAATCAAAGCGGTGGCTCTATAGCCCGTGCGATCACCGGCGCGCAATAGCGCGAGCGTATTGCGCCGAGCCGATGAATGGCGGAATACGCTTGCGCTAGTCTGCCCTACAGTTGTGCCTCATGCAGTCTCATCTGGACCAAGCTTCATCTGACGCGAAAAAAACCTCGCCGCGTTCGCCCCGACTGCGCCCGCTGCGCCAGCTATGGCCATACGTGCGGCGCTATCGCGGCCAGGCGAGCCTCGCCGTGCTCGCCTTGCTGCTTGCCGCCCTCGTCACCCTGGTGGTGCCGCTGGCGGTGCGCCGCATGATTGACTCCGGCTTTTCGGGCCAAAGCGCGGGGCTCATCGACAGCTATTTCGCGGTCCTCATCGGCGTATCAGCCGTACTTGCGCTGGCCAGTGCGGCCCGCTTCTACCTGGTCACGAGCCTCGGTGAACGCGTCGTGGCCGATCTGCGCCAAGCGGTGTTTGCGCATCTTGTGTCGCTTTCGCCTGCCTACTTCGATTCCGTGCAGAGCGGCGCGTTGAGCTCGCGGCTCACGGCCGACACCACGCAGATCAAGGCAGCGGTCGGCTCTTCCGTTTCGGTCGGACTGCGCAATCTCGTGCTTTTTCTGGGCGCCACCATCATGATGGTGGTAACCAGCCCGCGACTCTCATTGTTTGTCCTGGCTGCTATTCCGATGATCGTACTGCCG
>DATCJI010000330.1:0-4675 GCA_036562835.1 Xanthobacteraceae bacterium
AGAGGAAAGGATCGTAGCGTTGTGGCACACCGACAGGCATGTCTTTGTCATTGGCCACCTGCGTGAAATGCGCTTCCATGCTTTTAAGACCTGCGTCGTCGAGAGCGACCTGGTAACCAAGCTCACGCAGACGCCCCACAACGAATCCGACCTCCGGAAGCGCATCCCC
The DNA here is from genome assembly GCA_036562835.1 of Xanthobacteraceae bacterium. Taxonomy (GTDB): domain Bacteria; phylum Pseudomonadota; class Alphaproteobacteria; order Rhizobiales; family Xanthobacteraceae; genus VAZQ01. The sequence continues at coordinate 170 of DATCJI010000330.1, forward strand.
CGATGCAAGCGGCCGCACGCCGGTATGAACAATGTCGGCGCCGAGCTTGACGGAATCGACGGCGCACAGCTCGCCCAGCCCCGACCGGCAGTGTGTGTGAACTTCCAGGGGCACATTGCCGGCGGCCTCTCGCAGCGCGGGCACCAGTGTGCTCACGCGCTCGGGTGTGAGCAGGCCGCTGGGATCTTTGAGACCAATGGAGTCGACACCGAGGCGAACGATCTCGCGAGCCTTCGCGGCATAGTACGCATCCGTATGGACCGGGCTGACCGTGTAGACGACCTGCCCGCTGATAAACAACCCGACATCCTTTGCAGTGCGGACTGAAAGCTCGATGTTGCGGATATCGTTGAGCGCGTCGTAGCAGGTGTACCGCTTGATTCCGCTTGCAGCGCACTGCCGAATGGTGAGATCGACCACGTCGTCGGGGAAGAACTCGAACGTGAACAGGCTTTGCCCGCGCGTCCAGACATTCAACGGCGTGCACGGGCAGCGCTCGGCTGCAAGCCGCATGCGCTCCCACGGATCTTCGTGCAGATAGCGCACGCAGACGTCGAAAACGGCGCCGCCGACGAGATCGATCCAGTCGAAGCCGATGCGATCCATCTCGGGCAGGAAAGGCAGAAACATGTGGTTGCGCATGCGGGTTGCCCACAAGGATTGCTGCCCGTCCCGCACGGTCGTGTCGATGATTTTGATGCGTTTCATGCCGCAACATGCCGCCAGCATGTATCCCGGGCGCAGCGCAGTGCGAAGCGCCTCTTCGGCGCGGAGTGGTGCGCTGCAGAACCGGGACCCTCCAAGAAAGCATCGCTTATGGCGGTCCCGGAGCCGCAGTGCACCGCGCCCACCATCTGGAGAGATCGAGGAAGCGGAGGGGGCGCGCTGCACTGCATCCGGGACACGCGAGTCACCACTCACACGGTGAGATAACCGCCGTCCACCGGCAGGGTGACGCCCGTTATATAGCCAGCCTGTTCCGAAACTAAAAACAATACGGCTGCGGCGATATCCTCCGGCCGGGCCAAACGCCCCATCGGGATCTTGCGCAACGCGCCTTCCCGATATTGCGGCAGGTGCTCCCGCGTCATGTTCGTTTCCGCCAGGCCTGGAGCAATGGCATTGACAGTAATGCCCATCGTCGCCCACTCGCGCGCGAGCCCCATGGTCAGCGCCACCACACCCGCTTTGGAGACGCCGTACAATGTGTTGCCGATCACCCCTCCCCCGCGCATCGCCGACACCGACGCGATATTGACGATCCGCCCCCAGCGCTGGCGCCCCATGACTGCAACTGCCGCGCGCGCAGCATGGACAACGGAGGCAACGTTCACTCGAGAGACGTCATCCCAATCGGACGGTTTTGATTCGAGAAACATCCCGATTTTCAGGATGCCCGCGTTATTGACGAGAATGTCAAGGCGTCCGTGCTGCCGTACAACCGCATCGATCGCATTTTCGATGCTGCGCGCGTCGCTCACATCGAGTTGAAGCGCGGCTTGATGTCGCCCCGGCTTGCTGCTGCACATTGCCGCCGTCTCCTGCGCAGCAGAAAGCTCCAGATCCGTCGCGACAACGGTGCATTGCTCGGAGGCCAAGGCAATGGCAATGGCGCGGCCCAGACTTCCTCCCGCCCCGGTGACAAGGGCGACTTTTCCCGCGATACCCAGATCCACGTCGCTCCGCTCCCGATCAGCGCCACTGCACGCCGATCTCGCCGCATCGTTCGAGGCTCGGCGCGTTGCGCCGAGCACCTGAGGATCACGGTGATGCGATTGACAGTGCATGGCTTCCATAGGACTAATGGGCACACAAATAAACATTAAAAAACAGAGGAGACGCCATGACTTCTTCTGGAGCAAAGAGTCAGAAACCCCAAGCAACCGGAAGCTCTTTTTCTCGCTTGGGCCGGCGCGAGTTCCTTGTCTCGACGGCCAATATGCTCGGCGGTCTCGCTATTGGGAACGTCGCCGCACCCGTGATTGCGAAAGCCGAGGGCGCCGCCGGCGCGGCCAAATTCACCGACTGGGGCTGGCCGCAGCCCTATGACCAGATTTCTGCCAAGTCGAAGCAGTGGCTCGAGAGCAAGGGCTGGTGGCCCCTGAATGCCGCATGGATCGTCGTCTGGTCCGGCCAGGAGATGATCGGCAGCGTGCTGCAGAACGAGAAACTTTTGGAAAAACGCGGCATCGAGACCAAATGGCAAACTTTCGTCGCCGCCGGATTTTCCAACGAGGCGTTCATTCCCGGGCGCATTCAACTCGCCAGCACCGGCGGACTCGGTGTGCTCGCGCTCCTGAGCAACAAGGTTCCGACCCGCGCACTCGCGGTCCACTCCCCGGGGATCACCCATGCCGCAACCGTCCCGCTCGATTCACCGCTCAAGAGCCTGTCTGATCTCAAAGGCGCCAAGGTGCTGAAACGGCCAGCGGTGGTAGGGACCACGACCGGCTCAACCAATCACTTCGCCTTCATTGCTGCGGCTCACTATCTCGGCCTCACCGAGAACCAGGACTTCACACTGCGCAGCACGCCGCCGGGCGATCTCGCGACTGGTCCGAAAGGCCTTGACGTCTACACGATCTGGGAACCTCATGTTTCCTATTCGACCGATGTGTTGAAGGTCACTCGCCTGCTCGAGAGCCTCGATCCGTATTACATCTACAGCGGGTATTACTATGCGCGGGAGGAGATCGAGCAGAACGCTCCCGACGTCGTGCAGCTGATGACCGACGCTTTCATCGAGTCGGTGTTGTGGGCCAAGGCGAATCCGGACAAAGCCGTCGATCAGCTGATGAGCAACCCCGCCTACGGCCGGCTCAACCGCGATCTCATCAAGAACATGTCCGAACGCTACCTCTTCTGGCCCAAGCCGACCGTGTATTACCCGTTCGACGACATCGACGGCATCTGGCCGAAAGAAGAAGCCCGCATCAGCGACTGGGCATTCGACACCGGGGCGGTAAAAAACAAGGTGGCGGCCACCGATTGGCTGAATGTTCGCCGCACGAGCTACATGCGTGCGACCTTTGACAAGCTGGGTTGGAAGGTCCCTGCCCGGCCGCCGTTCCTGCCGGCGGATTTTGGCGGGGTAGGAAACCTGCCCTACAAACCCTACGCTGCCGCCCTGCTGCATGGCCCAGCGCCCTTCCCCGAACCTGGCGAGTTGACGAAGCCCTGGAGCTTCATGGGTAAGACCTACCAGCCATCATGACCGTTGCCCCGTATCCGCAAACTGCGGGGGGCGATGAAGCGGCAACGCCTGAAGTGATCCTTGCTGCTTCCATGGTGCCGCAATCGCGGCCGCGCTGGATGCGGGTGCTGAGCCAGCTATCCCATCTCTGGCTGCTTGTGGTGCTTATAGTTGTGTGGGAGCTCGGAAGCCGCTTCGGCAAGAGCGTCAATCCGCAGCTCGACGTGATGCTGCCGCCTCCGACGGCCGTATTCTCGGCTGCGCAGGATCTGTGGGCGCGCGGCGTCCTGATCACGCACATCAGGGACAGCCTTATGCGGGTGCTCATTGCCGTCGGCACCGCGGCCGCGCTCGGCATACCTCTGGGGCTCGCGATGGGCTGGTTCGAAAAGTTTCGCGACGTGGTCGATCCGGTGATCGAGTTTATTCGCCCGATCCCGCCGCTTGCGTGGATTCCATTGAGCATTCTCTGGTTCGGCATCGGCGACACGCAGATCGAGTACATCATCTTTCTCGCGGCTTTTTTCCCGGTTGTGCTCAATTCCAGGGCGGGGGCGCGTGACATCGATACGTACCTGGTGCGCGCGGGGTTGAGCCTCGGTGCCACGCCGCGCGATCTGTTCTTCACGGTCATCCTGCCGGGCGCGCTGCCGAACATTTTCACCGGACTGCGCATCGCCCTTGGCATCGGCTGGATGGCGCTCGTGGCGGGGGAGCTGGTCGCCGCGCCGAGCGGTCTCGGATATCTGATCAATAATGCCCGCACCCTCTTCCGCAGCGATTACATTCTGCTGGGCATGGTGCTGATCGGCGCGTTGGGATTGGTGCTCGATTACGGGATGCGTCAGCTGATCCGCGTGGTCATGCCCTGGCACAAAGGCCAATAGCTCCGGCCTGCGGCTTTATGAGCAAAGCGGCGCAAACAACTCGATATGCTCCCCTCCCCCGAGAGCAGCGCGCTTGCGCTGCGAGCGTGGGGAGGGGTTGGGGGTGGGCGTGCTCTGTTGATCTTTGTTGTACCCCCACCCCTAGCCCCTCCCCACAAGGGGGAGGGGAACGCACCGGGCAATCCCGAGCCGTCTATGGCCCAGGTTGAAGTTTCCCATGTCAGCAAGGTGCACATCTCGGCGCAGGGCGAGCCCCTGCTTGCGCTGCATGACGTGAGCTTCCAGGTCGAGAAGAATGAATTCTTCTCGATCGTGGGGCCCAGCGGTTGCGGCAAGACGACGCTGCTCAATCTGCTCGCCGGCTTTGAGCAACCCACCCGCGGCGATCTGCGTGTGAACGGACAGGCGATTACGCGACCGGGCTGG
>DATCJI010000385.1:0-6012 GCA_036562835.1 Xanthobacteraceae bacterium
AGGCAAAAGGGGTGCTGCCTGCGAAGGCGCAGGATGAAGACTCAACGGCGTGCTGAGACGAGAGTACTGGACGGGTTTCGATGGGCTTCAGGTGCGGCATTCTCGGGCTGTCGAACGTGGGCAAGTCGACGGTCTTCAATGCACTCACCGCAACGGCAGCGGCGCAAGCCTCAAACTATCCGTTCAGCACCATCGAGCCGAATGTGGGCGAGGTGCTCGTACCGGACCTGCGCCTCGACGTGCTCGCCAATCTCGCCAAATCGGCAAAGATCAAACCAACGCGACTAAGCTTCGTCGACATCGCGGGCCTCGTGAGCGGGGCCTCCCGCGGAGAAGGCCTCGGCAATCAGTTTCTCGCGCATGTGCGCGAGGTCGATGCGCTCGCGCACGTCGTGCGCTGTTTCGAGGACGAGAACGTCGCGCATGTCAGCGGCAAGCTCGATCCGATCGGCGACGTCGAGACCATCGAGACGGAGCTGATGCTCGCGGACCTCGATAGCCTGGAAAAGCGAATTGACGGGCTTACCAAGAAGGCAAAAGCCAACGATCAGGAGGCGGGCGAGGCGAAAGCAACCCTCGAGCTTGTGCAGCGGACACTCGTGCTCTTGCGCGAGGGCAAGCCCGCGCGGCTCCTCGAGCGCAAGCCTGAGGAGGAGAAAGCCTTTCGCATGCTCGGGCTGCTGACATCGAAGCCCGTGCTCTACGTGTGCAACGTGAGCGAGGATGCGGCCGCGAGCGGAAACACGTTGAGCGAGAAGGTGAAAGCGCGCGCTGCCGAAGAAGGCGCAGCCTGCGTCGTCATCGCCGCCAAGATCGAGGCGGAGATTGCGAGCCTTTCACCGGAGGAGCGCAAGGAATATCTGATCTCGCTTGGGCTCAAGGAATCCGGTCTCGATCGACTGATTAGGGCGGGCTACGGGCTCCTCGATCTGATCACCTATTTCACCGCGGGGCCCAAGGAAGCCGCCGCCTGGACCGTTGCACGCGGCACCAAGGCGCCGCAAGCGGCCGCGGTGATCCACTCCGACTTCGAACGCGGCTTCATTCGCGCCGAGACCATCGCGTTCGACGACTACGTCAAGTTCGGCGGCGAAAGCGGCGCGCGCGATGCGGGCAAGATGCGGCTCGAGGGCAAGAATTATGTCGTCGCCGACGGCGACGTCATGCATTTCAGGTTCGCCACGTAAGCGTCTGCGCAAGAAAACGGATTGCACCAGACCTCGGGCTTGCCCGAGGTCTGCAGGAAAGGAGTGCCGCAAGTCGGGTGAAGCCGACTTGCGGTGTCAAGCCCGGCAATGAGGACGCCATGGGTTACATCTGGCCGCGCTGGCGGATTGCGCCCAGGTGCTCGTTGATACGGAACATGATCAGCACAAATTCAGAGATGATGCGCGCGAACAGCACCCCGATCACGATGCCGATGAGACTGCCGATCACCCAAAGAAGTCCGCCCAGCGGGTGCAGCGACATGAGCGCCAGGCCGGAGATGATCCCGGAGAGCCCATACAAGACGGATATGCCCACGGCCAGCCAGTAAAAGATCTTGATGATCGAAGGCGTGATGAACCGGTCCCATTGAAACAGATCGCGGTAATCGAACATCGCTCTTTCTCCCAGCGGACCCGTGCGGTGGGCCGACACTGCACCTGCGAATCGCGGGGGTCAATCGAGCTTCGGAACCCGTTGCCCATCTGCTTCGTTTTCTGCCTGCGGGATAACCGCGGCACAAATGTTGGGGAAGTGCACATGCGAATGGTCCTTACGACAATCGCGGCGGGTGCGGCGCTCCTAACGCTGCCGCCAGCGGCCATGGCGCAGCTCGATGCGGACGCCCACATGGGCACACCGCACAGCCCTCGGGTCATCGTCGAAGAGCCCCGGCCTCCGGCCATGGCGATCGAAACCGAAGGCAGGGGCGGGCGCCACGATTGCCGCCCTGTGACAGTCACCGAGCGGCAGAACGGTATCCCGATCACGCATACCAAACAGCAGTGCGACCGCTGAGGTGAAGGGTACGGTTTACCGAATACGCGGCCGGCTGCATCGGCGCGCTTGACAGCGCCGGAACGTTGGTGCCGCATGTACGTTACAAGCCCTGGTTTAGCTCAGGGCAAAGGAGGACCCCCCATGAACTCCCACCTTCGCCGCTACTGCCTTGCTGCGGCGGCGCTCGTCGGCCTTGCCGGGCCTGCCGCGGCCCAGACCTGGACCTACGAGCCCGACTATGCCGCGCGCGGGTATTACGCGCCGCGCGCATATCAGACTGTCGTGACCGATCCGTTTGCAGTCGCCACGACCCAGCGCACTGTCGTCAATCGCACGATCATCCCGCAGGGACGCGGCCGCGCTCCGATCGTGAAGGAGCGCATCGTGTCCGAGACTGTCGCGCCTCGTGTCGTCCGTGAGCGCGTGGTGGCGCGGCCCGTAGTCGCCGAAAGCTATGCCTATGCGCCCGTGCGCGATCGCGTGGTAACACGGCCCGCCGTCTGGGCGGATGACTATGCGTATTCGGGCTATTCGGGCTATTCGGGCTACGCCTACGCTCCCGTGCTGCGCGAGCGCGTCGTGCGGCGGCCGACGGTCGTCGTCGATTACTCCTCCCCGACCGATGCGTATGCGATGGCGCCGGTAGCCACGACGGTCCCCGCCGCAACGCCGTACCGGTACCGGTACATCAACAACCGGCTTCTGCTGGTCGACCCGGTCACCGGTGCTGTGGTCGGCGAAGTGCGCGACTAGCGAACCTGTTACGACTGACAGCGGCACCGGCTCCATGCCGGTGCCGTTGCTATTCGGGAACCCTCTTCCCGTGCACTGCGTTCTTGGCATGAACATTCCAAGAACTCAGGCACCCTGATGGCACGGCGAGAAAGCAGCACTGACGTTTCCGACAATCCCAAGCTCGATCCCGAGCCGCCCTCGAACACCGCTAAAAATCCCGACGAGTGGGTGTCCGGAGATGATCCGATGACGGGCGCGCAGGCGTCGTATCTGAAGACACTGTCCGAGCAAGCGGGTGAGCCGACCGCTTTCGACGTAAAGCTCAGCAAGGCCGAAGCGTCGCGGCGCATTGACAAGCTGCGGGCAAAGCTGAAGCTCGACTGACATGCAGGTGGAGAGATAATCATGCTGATGCACAAGCACCTCATTTGCGCCAGCGCGTTACTGTTCGCGCTCGGCTGCGCGCCGTTATGCGCGCAACAATCACCGGCTCCCGGGAGTCCCGACCAGCAGAAGCAGCTGGAGAACTGGCAGCACACCGAATCCGGCAAGATGGGCAAAGAGGAGCCAAGCTCGCAGGCGGAGACGCCGAAGCCGCAACCGACTTCTGCTTTTGCTAACGGCGCCCTGACGGCAGCCGGCGCTCCCACCGATGTGGATACGGTGCCCGCCAAATTCTCGGAGCGGAATGCCCGCGACGACCAGATCATCACGCTTGCCTATACGTTCAAGAACCTGTCCGACCAGGAACGGCGTGAGGTTGCGCAGGCGATCAAAGGCGAACCCGGCACGACCGCATTCAACGGCGATGTCGGCACGGTCGTGCCCTTCGCGACCGAGCTACGCCTCGTTCCCGATGCGCTCGCCACGCGTGTGCCGCAGACGAAAGGCTTCCAGTATCTGAACGCAGGCAATCGGGTGCTGCTGATCTCACCTCCCACGCGCATCGTCGTCGGCGTATTTCCTACAAGCTGAGCGCCCACGTTCTCTCGTAGCCCGGATAGAGCGAAGCGATATCCGGGGCACAAATCCCGGATTTCGCTACCGCTCAATCCGGGCTACGCAATAGCGCGCCTTCGCATTCTCCATTTCTCATTTCCAGTATTCCCCTCATGCGGCCGATCGTTTCGTTTTCCAATCTGTCGAAGACATATGCGAGCGGATTTAAGGCGCTCCACAATGTCTCTCTCGATATCCGTGAGGGGGAGATCTTCGCGCTGCTCGGCCCCAACGGCGCGGGCAAGACGACGCTGATCAATGTCATTTGCGGGATCGTGACGCCATCGGAAGGCACGGTCACGGTCGGCGGGCATGACATTGTTTCCGATTACTGCATCACGCGCTCGCTCATCGGGCTCGTGCCGCAGGAGCTCTACACCAACGCGTTCGAGTCGGTGTGGGCGACGGTGAGCTTCAGCCGCGGCCTGTTCGGCAAGGCGCGCGATCCCGGGCATGTGGAAAAAGTTCTGAAAGAGCTGTCGCTCTGGGACAAGAAGGACAGCACCATCATGACGCTCTCCGGCGGCATGAAGCGGCGCGTGCTCATCGCCAAGGCGCTCGTGCATGAACCGGCTGTCCTTTTTCTCGACGAGCCCACCGCCGGCGTCGATGTCACCTTGCGCAAGAGCATGTGGGATAGCGTACGCGCGCTGCGCGCCGGCGGCGTCACCATCATCCTGACCACGCACTATATCGAGGAAGCCGAGGAGATGGCCGATCGCATCGGCATCATCAACCACGGCGAGATCGTGCTGATCGAGGAGAAGGCCGAGCTCATGCGCAAGCTCGGCATGAAGCATCTCACGCTGCATCTGCAAAAACCGCTTGGCGCAATACCCGAGAGCCTCGCCCGCCCCGGGCTCGCGCTGTCGAGCGACGGACGCGACCTGATCTACAGCTATGAGACCGGCGGGGAGCGCACCGGCATCACCGCGCTACTGCAGGATCTGAGCCAGCTTGCCATCAGATTCCGCGACATTGAGACCACGCAGGACTCGCTAGAGGACATTTTCGTGCATCTGGTGCGGCAACAATGATGAACATGCGCGCGGTAGGCGCGATCTATTTCTTCGAGATGGCACGCACCGGGCGTACCGTGCTGCAAAGCATCGTCTCGCCGGTGATCTCCACGACGCTCTATTTCGTCGTATTCGGCGCCGCGATCGGCTCGCGCATCACGGAGATCGAGGGGGTGAGCTACGGCGAGTTCATCGTGCCCGGGCTGATCATGCTCACGCTCCTGACCCAAAGCGTCATGAACGCCTCGTTCGGCATTTACTTCCCGCGCTTCACCGGCACGATCTACGAGATCCTCTCGGCGCCGATCTCCTTCTTCGAGGTCGTGCTCGGCTTTGTGGGCGCGGCGGCGACGAAGTCGATCGTCCTCGGGCTGATCATCCTGGTCACCGCAAACGCGTTCGTGCCGCTGCGCATCGCGCATCCGTTCTGGATGGCGGCTTTCCTGCTGCTCACCGCAGTCACCTTCAGCCTGCTCGGCTTCATCATCGGCATCGCGGCGGAGGGCTTCGAGAAGCTGCAGGTGGTGCCGCTTCTGGTGATCACGCCGCTCACGTTTCTCGGCGGCAGCTTCTATTCGATCCACGTGCTGCCGCCCGTGTGGCAGACGGTCACGCTGTTCAACCCGGTTGTTTATCTCGTCAGCGGCTTTCGCTGGAGCTTCTTCGAGGTTGCTGATGTCAATGTCGAGGTGAGCCTTGCGGCCGTGGCGGTTTTTCTCGCCGCCTGTCTCGCGGCCGTGTGGTGGATCTTCAAGACCGGATATCGGCTGAAGAACTAGGGCACGCCGGCCCGTACGAGGCCCGGATCAGCGTCACCCGTTAATTGTGTTACCGCTTTTTAATGTCGCGTACATCCGCCGTTCAGGCATAAGCGGTTAGGGTGCGCCATCTATAATAAACCTCGTTGCGGGAGCTCGGCCATGATCCGCATCAGAAAAAATCCGCATCGCATGCCGTGCGCCTCGCTGCCTATCCGGGAACGCATCCGGCAGGCACTGGCGCAACTCAGGCCCGATCACTATCGGCCGGAGCAACATTACATGCGCGGCCCCGGTCCAAAATCCAGAGCCAAGAACGTCAAGTCCTGACTGAGTGTCCTTACTGACTGTCCTCATTGACCGTTCTGGACAAAAACGCCGGGGAGGGCCTGAGCCGTCCCCGGCGTTGCGTTTCGCCCGTTCAATCCGACGAACCGGGCAAACGCCCCCGGTCAGGCGCGTGCGATCGGGATGGCTACGAATTTCGTAGCCGCATCCGACTTCAACCGCATGAG
>DATCJI010000419.1:0-2967 GCA_036562835.1 Xanthobacteraceae bacterium
AGCAATACGCGCAGGAATTCGAATGCTCGTTCGACGCCGCGGTCGTGGGCGCCTATTACGGGAAGCTCATGGCGCGCGCCGAGGAGGAGCGGCGCATCGCGCCGGTGCCGTACGATCCGGCGGCGCCGGTTTGGACCTCGTGGGATCTCGGCATTCGCGACGCGACCGCCATCTGGTTCGCGCAGGTGATCGGCCGCGAGATCAGGATCATCGATTACTACGAGGCCTCCGGCGTCGATCTCGGCCACTACGTGCGCGAGTTTGCCGCGCGGCCTTACCTCTACGCGGGGCACATCGTCCCGCACGACGCGCAGGCCAAGGAGCTCGGCACCGGCAAGAGCCGGCTCGAGGTGCTCGAGAGCCTCGGACTCAAGAACTTGCAGCTCGCCCCGATGCATCGGCTCGAGGACGGCATCAACGCGGTGCGCGTGTTTCTGCCGAAATGCTGGTTCGATGCCAAAAAATGCGCGCGCGGCATCGACGCGCTCAAGCTCTACCGCGCCGAATACGACGACAAGCTGCAGGCGCTGCGCCCGCGCCCGGTGCACGACTGGACCTCGCACGCCGCCGATTCGTTCCGCTACCTCGCGCTCACGCTCGACCGCAAGGCGACGCACTCAGGCTTCTATCGCCGCATCGAATATACGCAGCAAGGCGTGGTGTGAAGCCGGCTTTACGGCCGGGCTTTCTGTGGGCCGAAATTTCAGTAAGCAGGTCGAACCGGCGCTACTCTACGATGCCAATCGACCGCCTCGGTCGTGAATGACCCGAACCGGTCATTCCTGGTGCGAAGCAGCATTGTTTGTCTCGCCAACGTGTACGCTTCCGATCAGCGCCGCAGGTGGTCGGGCGGATTAATGAACCCGATCGATCTAATCAGACAAGCGACCCGGCCAGTGTTGCCCGCGAACATCCCGGCGCGCCCGAAGCCGTTTCAGCCCAGTCCGCGGTCCAGACCTTGCTCTCGGACCGATAGGGGTCTTATGTGCCTGGGCAGTGTCCGGTTGGCTCCGCAAGAGGGGAGTTCATGCATGCCTTCGAACGGACCACGGGAACCCATTATCGAGACACCGACGCACGAACCCGGCCGAGAAGAGACTGGCGATCGCGCGCTGCGTTTGCGCGTTCGTCAGCAAGAAATTCTCGCGGAACTTGGTGTCACGGCCCTGAAGGGAACTCCGTTCGATGACCTTTTGAAGGAAGCGGTGGTCCTCTCCGCTCAGGGGCTGGAAGCTGAATTCTGCAAGGTGTTGGAGTACATACCCGCGCAAAACCGGTTCCTGATGCGTGCCGGAGTGGGTTGGGATGAGGGCTTGGTCGGAACGGCTGGCGTTGGAGCCGACCTCGCCTCGCCGTCAGGCTATGCATTGCGCACAGGGAGGCCGGTGATTTCGAACCATCTGGAAAGCGAGGAGCGGTTTAGAACGCCGGATCTACTTGCAGCGCATGGTGTCCGGCGAGCCATAAACGTTATCCTGCAGGGCGATGGTGCGCCCTACGGTGTGCTCGAAGTGGACAGCCGATCGGCAGGCGAGTTCAGCGAACGAGACATCACTTTCCTCCAAGGCGCGGCAAATATCCTGGGGATGGCGATCGAACGGCAGCGCCAAGAGCAGGCTCTCAAAGTGGCGCTCGAGCACCAGCAGGTGCTTCTGCAGGAGATCAATCATCGGGTGAAGAACAGCTTGCAGCTGGTCGCGGCGATGCTTCGGCTGCAGGCGGGAGATGACCCTCACCTCGGCCAGCGGCTGCAGGAGGCGTCAAGCAGGATCATGGCGATCGGGCGCGCTCATGACCGGCTCTATCGTAGTCCGCAGGTCGAAAAAATTGAAATGTCCGACTACTTGTCGGACATTTGCGAGGATCTAAAGCAGGTCACGCCAAATTGTGATATCCTATTCGATGCATCGGCCCCAGTCTTCGTCAAAACCGACCATGCCATCAATCTGGCGCTTGTTGTGACCGAATTGGTCACGAATGCCGCCAGGCACGCCTATCCCAATGGTACGCGCGGGCCGATTCGGGTCCGCCTCGGATGCGTCGACGGCAACGTCGCTCGCATCTCGGTCCGCGATGAGGGATTGGGGCTGGTCCCCGACTTTGAGGTTACCAAAGGAAATGGTTTCGGGATGCGCCTCGTAAAGGCTCTAGCTAAACAGACGCATGGGCAGTTTCGTATTGAGCGACATCCGCGCGGGACAGAATTCATCTTGGACATTCCCATAGATGTGGCCGCGCCGCTAACGTCGCCGTAGTGATCGTGCTAAAGCCAGGCTTGACGTGGCGGCGATGGTCTAGGTTGCGCGACAATGAAATGCGCCCGCTGTCAGGACACCTTTTGGGTTTGCGAGAGGCACGACGATCGTCCCTGGGATGGTGAGAAGGCTTGCGGGTGCGGCGCGCCCGGTATGCCATGCCGGTCCTGTAATGTTTCCAATCCCGACAACCCACCGCGGCTGCCGGCCGGTTTCCAGCGCGACGAGAGCCTCGACGACGAATGAACTCCCCGCTCATCCTAAAAACGGGTGCTGGTTCGATGCCAAAAAATGCGCGCGCGGCATCGACGCGCTCAAGCTCTACCGCGCCGAATACGACGACAAGCTGCAGGCGCTGCGGCCGCGCCCGGTGCACGACTGGACTTCGCACGCCGCCGATTCGTTCCGCTACCTGGCGTTCACCCTCGACCGCAAGGCGACGCACTCAGGCTTCTATCGCCGCATCGAATATACGCAGCAAGGCGTGGTGTGACGGAGCGGGCGGCTCATGCATCATACAACGTCCCCGGCTTTGTCACTTCGTGGAGCGGCAGTTCGCAGACTGCCAGCCACACCTCGAGCTATTAGGAGCTGATCCCGGGATCGGCGGCAGGCTTTACCGTCGCCGTCACGGCATCTCCACATGCGCCGGCTTCGCGCATTTCGGCGACGATCGAACTTGTCCCGGTCTCGCTGAATTGACGCTTGGTGG
>DATCJI010000440.1:0-5928 GCA_036562835.1 Xanthobacteraceae bacterium
CTTCCAGACTTCGAGCACCGGCATGCCGTAGATCGGGGATTTCGGATCTTCCTCCGCCGCCGGATTGGTCACATCGTTGGCCCCGATGACGAAAGCAACGTCGGCTTGCGGAAATTCGGAGTTGATGTCCTCGAGCTCGAACACCTCGTCATACGGCACATTGGCTTCCGCGAGCAGCACGTTCATGTGTCCCGGCATGCGGCCCGCGACAGGATGGATCGCGTATTTGACTTCAACGCCTTCCTCCTTGAGCTTGTCGGCCATCTCGCGGAGAGCGTGTTGCGCCTGCGCCACTGCCATGCCGTAGCCCGGCACGATGATGACCTTGCTTGCATTCTTGAGAATGAAGGCGGCGTCCTCCGCCGAGCCGGTCTTCACCGGCCGCTTCTCGGCTCCGGCAGCCGGTCCTGCGACTTCGCCGCCAAAGCCGCCGAGGATGACGGAAATGAAGCTGCGGTTCATGCCCTTGCACATGATGTAGGAGAGGATCGCGCCGGAGGAGCCGACGAGCGCGCCGGTGATGATCAGAGCTGTGTTTTCGACCGTGAATCCGATGCCTGCCGCGGCCCAGCCGGAATAGGAGTTGAGCATCGAGATCACGACCGGCATGTCGGCGCCGCCGATCGGAACAATGATCAAAGCACCGAGCGCGAATGAGGCGAGCGCAATGAGCCAGAACGCGAGATGGCTTTCGCTGCGCACGAACAGCACGATGAGAACGATGAGTGCCACCCCGAGCGCGATATTGATCACATGCCGCGCCGGCAGGATGACGGGCGCGCCGCTCATGCGCGCCGATAATTTCAGGAACGCGATCACCGAGCCCGTAAAAGTGATTGCGCCGATGGCGGCGCCGATCGACATTTCCACCAGGCTCGATTTGTGAATGGCGCCGACAGTGCCGATGCCGAACGCGCTCGGCGCATAGAGCGCTCCCGCGGCAACCAGCACCGCGGCCATGCCGACGAGAGAATGGAATGCGGCAACCAGCTCGGGCATCGCCGTCATGGGCACTCGCCGCGCGATCACTGCTCCCACGCTGCCGCCGGCAAGCAGTCCGATCACCACCAGCGCCCACGCGCCCACACCGGCGGGCGGATGCGAGGCGAGCGTGGTGACGATCGCAATCGTCATCCCGACCATGCCGAACAGGTTGCCCTTCCGGCTCGTTTCCGGGCTCGACAGCCCGCGCAGCGCCAGAATGAAGAGAACGCCGGAGACAAGATAAAGGAGGGCGGCAAAATTAGCGTTCATAGCCGCACGTCCCCTTCACGCTGCGCTTTTTGGCTTAAAGCCCGAATGGATGACCGCGCCATCCCGCGTCAAAGCAGTGGCCTTCACGATCTCATCATCCCAGGGGACGGCAATCGCCTTGCTCTTTTTGTCGATGAGTATTTCGAGGAATGCGTAGAGATTTCTGGCGTACAAATTCGACGCGCTCGCAGCAAGTCGTCCAGGCACGTTGAAATAACCGACAATGCTGACGCCGTTCACCTCCGCGATCTCGCCTGCCTTCGCGCCCTCGACGTTGCCGCCGCGCTCGACCGCAAGGTCGACGATGACTGAGCCCGGCCGCATGGAGCGTACCATCTCGGCCGAGATCAGGCGCGGCGCGGGGCGGCCCGGAATGAGCGCGGTTGTGATCACGATATCCTGCTTCTTGATGTGCTCGGCGACGAGCGCAGCTTGCTTGGCCTTGTACTCGGCGGACATTTCCTTAGCGTAGCCGGCGGCGGTCTCGGCCTGCTTGAATTCCTCATCCACAACGGCGATGAATTTGGCGCCCAGACTCTCCACTTGTTCCTTGGCGGCCGGGCGCACGTCGGTGGCGCTGACAACGCCGCCGAGGCGCCGCGCTGTCGCGATCGCCTGCAGGCCGGCGACTCCGGCGCCCATGACGAAGACCCGCGCCGCAGGCACGGTGCCGGCGGCCGTCATCATCATCGGAAACGCGCGCCCATACTTCTCCGCAGCATCGATGACGGCGCGATAGCCGGCCAGGTTGGCCTGCGACGAAAGCACGTCCATCACCTGCGCACGCGTAATGCGCGGCAACAGCTCCATGGCGAAGGCGGCGATGCCGGTTTTGGCCATTGCGTTGAGCGCCGCCTCGTTTCCGAACGGATCCATTATGCCGATAACCAGCGCGCCTTTCCTGTAGCTCCTGGTTTCCGCCTCGCTCGGACGGCGCACTCTGAGGACGATATCGGCATCACCTGCGGCTGCCTGCGCAGTCGGTACGATGGTTGCACCGGCTGCTTGATAATCAGAGTCGAGAATTCCGGATTTCATCCCGGCGTCGTGCTGGACCACGACATCGGCGCCGAGAGCTTTGATCTTCTTCACGGTCTCGGGCGTGGCAGCGACGCGTGGCTCTCCGGCATTCCATTCGCTCAGGACTGCAACTTTCATGAGCAGCTCCTATTCCGCGGCTGCCCGCTGTACCGCGCTCGAAGGCGTTTTCACCACCACCTTGATCGCGTCCTCGACCCGATCCCGGGCATATCGCAGCGCCGTCGGAAGGTCTTCCAGCATGAACGTATGGGTGTGGATCTTGGTGGCATCAAATCGTTTCTGCCGCATGAACGCCTCGGCGCGATGCGTCGCGCTCCTGCCCTCGCCACGGATGCCGTAAAGATAGATGTTGTTGCGCACCAGATGCGCGACATCGACCGGCACCGGCTCCGCAGGAAAAGCGGCCAGACAGATTTTGCCCCCGCGGCTCACCATCTGCGCAGCCTCGTTGACGGCATCGGGCGCCCCTGAACATTCCACGACGTAGTCGACGCCCTTGTCGCCGTTCAGGCGCCGCACGGCCTGGACGGCATTTTCCTTGCGCACGTTCACGACGTAATCGGCACCAAGCTCGAGGCCGATGTTCAGCCGGTTGTCGCGCGTGCCCGTGAGAATGACCGGTTGCGCACCCAGGGCCTTGGCAACCGCGACGCCGAGGAGCCCGATCGGTCCGGGACCCGTAACGACGACGCTTTCGCCCGCGACGAGGCCGCCAAGCTCGGTAAGGCCGTACATGGCCGTGCCCGCGGTAACCACGAGCGTCGCCTCCTCATCCGACATGTCCTCGGAGAGAATGAGCGTATTGACGTTGTTGATCGCGTCCTCGGCAAAACCGCCGTCCGTGGTGAACCCGTTGGCCCGATGGCCCTTGTTCTGCTCGCCGAAATTGAGCCCGTAGTTCAGGCACGAGGTATACATGCCCTCCCGACACCGTTTGCACTGACCGCAACCTGCGTGAATTTCAACGGTGACCCGGTTTCCGATCTCGAATTCGTCGACGCCAGGTCCAAGCGCGACAACCGTGCCCATGTATTCGTGGCCGGGCGTGAAGTTCTTGTTGAACGGCAGTCCGCCTTCGATCATGGCCGGGACACCGTGCGCGATCACTTCGAGGTCGGTCGCGCAGATGGCAACCGCATCGATGCGTGTGAGCACCTCGCCCCGGTGCGGAACAGGCACGGGCTTGTCCGCAAGCTTGATTTCGCCCGGCTGCGTCAGAACCCACGCCTTCATCTTGTCCGGCACGGGGTACTCCGGGCTCGTCTTCACGCCTTCCGGCTTGTACATGCGATCCCTCTTGCTTATTGGGTCAGAATTACATGCTCCGCGGGGGCGATGCGAGTCAAAGATTTGATTTGTAGGAAAGAGCCGACCTTATTCGAGACAGCCTCCTCGGGCGTGAATGCCTCCAATCTCCTTTGGTGCTCGCGACCAAGTGCCCGCGTCGGTGTACATTGCCGACAACCGGCTTCGCACCTAACATGAGGTGATCGCAAGAGAGACTTTTCTGGCGTGAGGCAGGAGAAGCGATATGAACGTGCAGCAGAATTTTGCCGATCAGCTCAAGGCGCAGACCGAAATCTGGCGCGCGCAGGCCGCGGAATATCAAGAGCGCATGCAGCAGGCGGGCGATCAAGCTCGCGCGGAGTACAAAAAAGCGCTGGAGCAGATGGAAGCCAAGATCCAGGAAGGTATGCAGCTCGCCGAGCGGGTCCGCAGCGCCAATGAAGCCGCCTGGAAGGACATGGTGAGTGCAAATCAGCGTGCATTTGCGGAGCTGCAACGCGGCTGGGCCGAGGCCATCTCCCGCTTCAAATATTAGTTCTCAAAATTGCAGCGCCGTAGCCCGGGTTGAGCGGTAGCGAAACCCGGGGAAGCCGCACCCGGATTTCGCTACGCTCAATCCGGGCTACGAGTGCTCCGCGAGCGCTTTCTCGCGCAGGGCAGTCAGGGTTGTAGTCGGGGTGATTGCCTCCGGATCGACGAGACAGTGCAGGATGGCCGGCTTGCCGCTGGCAAGCGCGCGCTCGAGCGCGGGCGCGAACTCTTCCGTCCTCTCAACTCGTTCGCCGTGACCGCCGAATGCGCGCGCATAGGCGGCGAAATCGGGGTTTTTCAATATCGTCGCGGACACGCGGCCGGGATATTCCCGCTCCTGATGCATGCGGATGGTGCCGTACATCCCGTTGTCGAGAAGCACGATGATGATGGGCAGGCCGTATTGCACGGCGGTGGCGAATTCCTGCCCGTTCATCAAAAAGTCGCCATCGCCGGTAAGCGCGAGCACCTGGCGGTCCGGAAAGATGCGTTTGGCGCCCACCGCCGCCGGTATGCCGTATCCCATGGAGCCCGAAGTAGGCGCGAGCTGGCTGGCGAAATGATTGTAGTGCCAGAAGCGATGCGCCCATACGGCGAAATTGCCGGCGCCGTTACAGACGATCGTGTCGGCGGGAAGCGTCTTGCGCAAATGCGCCATCGCCTTGTTCATCTGGAACGCGCCAGGCGGATTGACCGCGGCGGGATCGGTCCAGGCGAGGAATTCGGCATGTGCCGCGCGGGTGCGATCGGTCCAGGCAATCGTATTCGGAGGCTGCATCATTTCGAGCGCTGCAGAGAACGCGGTGGGCGACGCATTGATGGCGAGCGGCGCTCGATAGAGCTTGCCGAGCTCGCCTGCGTCGGGATGCACGTGAACCAGCGGCTGCGAAGGCGCCGGAATGTCCAGAAGCGTGTAGCTCTGCGAAGGCATCTCCGACAGGCGTCCGCCGATGAGCAGGATGAGGTCCGATTCCTTGATGCGTGCCAGGAGCTCCGGGTTGGGTCCGATGCCGAGATCGCCCGCGCAGCACTGATGGTCTGCCGGAAAGAGCATTTGCCGGCGGAACGAGGTGCTGACCGGCAGCGAGAAGCGCTCCGCGAAACGCGTGAAGCGCTGCACCGCCTGTTCCGACCATCGCGATCCGCCGAGAATCGCGATCGGACGCTGCGCGGCCCAGAGCATTTTCTGCAGCTGCGCCATCTGCGCCGCCGCCGGATGCGTCTCCACAGATTCATATGCGGGAGGATCGCTCACTGAAACTTCGTCCGTCAGCATGTCTTCGGGGAGCGCGATGACGACCGGTCCGGGACGCCCGCTGGTAGCGATATGGAAAGCGCGTGAGACGAACTCCGGCAGGCGTGCGGCATCCTCCACGTCGGTGACCCATTTGGCGATCGTGCCGAACACGGCACGGTAGTCGATCTCCTGAAACGCTTCGCGTTCCCGCATGCGCCGCGCGATTTGTCCGACAAAGAGAATGAGCGGCGTCGAGTCCTGGCGCGCGATGTGGATGCCCGGCGACGCGTTGGTCGCGCCTGGGCCGCGGGTCACGAAGCAGATGCCGGGCCGACCCGTGAGCTTGCCGCAAGCCTCGGCCATCATCGCGGCGCCGCCCTCACTGCGGCACACCGTGACCTCGACGGGCGCGTCGTGCATCGCGTCGAGCGCGGCGAGATAGCTTTCGCCCGGGACGCAGAAGAGGTGATCAGCGCCATGCACGACCAGCTGATCGATGAGCACCTGGCCGCCTGTGCGAGGCATCATGCTCATGGCCTTCTCCCTCTCAGAACCGTCCTCTGCGCTCGACCACCTGC
>DATCJI010000490.1:0-5954 GCA_036562835.1 Xanthobacteraceae bacterium
CAGTCCGAGCCAGCGCATGCAGTGAGTAAGTCGCGCCGTGCCAAGCCTGATCTGAGTGGCGCGAAGCCCGTCGCCTATCTGCATCAGCACATTTTCCTCAGGCACCTGAAGGCCTTCGAACAAAAGCTCACAGTGCCCTCCGTGCTCCTCGGGGCCCATGATCGGGATACGACGCACGATGTGCCAGCCGGGCTGGTCGCGATGAAACAGAAAGGCAGTCAAGCCGCGCCTCGCATCGTCCGAGGTGCGCGCAATCAGTATAAAATGATCGGCAATTCCGGCGCCGGTGATGAACCACTTGTGTCCATTAATGACCCAATGCTGGTTCTTCGGCTCTGCGCGGGTGCGCATCATGCCCGGATCGGAGCCGGCGCCGGGCGACGGCTCCGTCATCACGAAGGCGGAGCGCACTTTGCCCTCGACGATAGGCCGCAGCCATTTTTCTTTTTGCGCCGGGGTGCCCACACGCGAGAGCAGGTTCATGTTGCCATCGTCGGGAGGCGCGCAGTTGAATGCGAGCGGGCCGAAGATCGAGCGATTGGCCTCCTCGTACATCGCCGCCCAGCCTACGATGGGCAGCCCCATGCCGCCGTACTCTGTGGAAGCTTGCGGCGCCCAAAGGCCGTCGGCCCTCGCCTTCGCCTGGACGCGGCGCAAAACGTCGAGGCGGATATTTTCGTGCTCGTCGTAATTGGCGGCATCAGATTCAAGCGGCAGAACGTGCTCCTCGACGAACTGCCGCGTACGCAGCCGCACTTTTTCGATTTCCGGCGCAAGCGTGAAGTCCATCTCGTTCACCCTATGGTTTGTGCGCTGCTAGGAGCTCATCCGCGAAGCGCGACCATCTGTCCACCGTCGACCACGATGGTGGCGCCGGCAATGAAACGGCCCGCATCTGACACAAGGAGAAGCAAAGCGCCGTCGAGGTCCCGTTCCTGGCCAAAGCGCCCAACCGGTATGTCGCGCGTGATCGCCGCGCCTTCTTCGCTTGCGAGAAACTCGCGGTTGATATCGGTGATGATCCAGCCCGGCGCGATGGCATTGACGCGCACGCCCTTGAAGGCAAGCTCGAGCGCGAGCGCCTTCGTGAGCTGGATCACGCCCGCTTTTGTGACCGCGTAGGCGGCTGTGCCTTTAGCGACGCCGAAGCCGAGCACGGAGGCAATGTTGACGACGCTGCCGCGCCGGCCGGCGGCAAGCATGCGACGCGCCGCCTCCTGCGCCCAGAAAAACACCGCATCGAGATTGGTCGAAAGAACGCGCCGCCATTCCTGCTCGCTCAGTTCCAGGGCGCGTGCCGCCGGCGCGACGCCTGCGTTGTTGACCAGGATGGTCACGCAGCCGAATGCCTTCTCCGCCTGTTCGAATGCATGGATCATTGCCGCGCGATCGAGCACGTCGGTCTCAACAGCAAGGGCGTGCCCGCCAGCCTGTTCGATACGAGACTTTAGCGTAAGAAGCCGGTCCTTTCGCCGCGCGACGAGAACGACAGCCGCGCCGTTTTCCGCAAGAACTTCCGCAAAACGGAGGCCAAGCCCGCTGGAGGCGCCGGTGACGAGCGCTACCTGTCCGGAAATATTGAAAAGCTCGGCAGCTGACATTCGCGGAGGGCCCCTCGACACTCACTTATGCGGCGATAATATCGAGCCAAAGCCGTTTCCCAAACAACAGGTTCGAACGATGGGCGGACACGATCATGCACCAGCCTCGGAGCTTGCCGACGTAGAGGCACGGGTCCGTGCGCTCGAAACCGTGCTCACGGAGAAAGGCTACGTTGACCCCGCCGCCCTCGACCTCATCGTCGAGGCCTTCGAAACCAAGGTGGGATCTCACATCGGGGCCCGCGCGGTTGCGAAAGCCTGGAGCGATCCGGGATTCAAACGATTGCTCCTTGAAGATGCGTCAAAGGCAGTTCGCCCCCTGACCCACGGATGGCGCGTGGGCGATCACCTGGTCGCGGTCGAGAATACTCCTGCGGTGCATAACGTGATCGTATGCACGTTGTGCTCCTGCTACCCCTGGGATGTGCTGGGGCTTCCCCCCGTGTGGTACAAATCGGCCCCCTACCGCTCGCGGGCGGTGAAAGAGCCCCGCAGCGTGCTCGCCGAATTCGGCCTTACGCTTCCCCCCGAAATCCAGATTCGCGTGTGGGATTCCACCGCGGAGACGCGCTTTCTCGTGGTGCCGATGCGTCCCGCGGGCACAGATGGCTGGAGCGAGGAGCGGCTTGCCGCGCTCGTCACCCGCGACTGCATGATCGGCACCGGGTTGCCGAAAAACCCGAAAGAGCTTGCCTGATGGACGGCATGCACGACATGGGTGGTGTTGACGGCTTCGGCAAAGTGGAGCCGGAGCGGGACGAGCCGACGTTTCATGCGCCCTGGGAGGGCCGCGTACTCGCGCTGCAGCGGTCGCTTGGATATGCGCGCGCCTGGTCGATCGATGCCTTTCGTCACGCGGCGGAAAAACTGCATCCGATCGTTTACCTCAGCGCGTCCTATTATCAGCGCTGGGCGCTTGCCATGCAGCATGCGCTGGTTGAGCGCGGATATGTGCGCGAGGACGAATTGACCGGTGGCCATGCCCGTCAGGACGGAAAACATTTCGATCGCAAGCTTACGCCGTCTGTGGCGAACGAGGCGCTCGGGCGCGGCAGCTATTACCGGCAAATGCAGGGGCCGGCACGGTTCAAAATCGGTGACCGCGTGCGCGCGCGCAACATTCATCCGGCGACGCATACGCGGCTTCCGCGCTATGTGCGCGGCCACGTTGGCACCGTGGATCTGATACACGGCTGTCATGCCTTTCCGGATTCGGTTGCCACCGAAGGGGGTGATAATCCGCAATGGCTCTACACCGTCGTGTTTGATGGCCCGGAGCTGTGGGGACCGGACGCGGACGGAACGGTCAAAGTCTCCATCGACGCATTCGAGCCTTACCTTGAATCCGCGTAACGAAGCCGCGAGGCTCGCTTCAGAAAGAGTACCGGGCATTCCGCGCGACGCGCACGGTCCCATTTTTGCTGCGCCGTGGGAGGCGCACGCCTTCGCGATGGCGGTTGCTCTGCAGCAGCGCAGCCTGTTCACCTGGCCCGAATGGGCAAACGTTCTCGGGGACGAGATCAAGCGCGCACAAGCAGCCGGCGATCCCGATATGGGTGCAACCTATTACAGGCACTGGCTCAATGCGCTTGAACGTATCGTGGCGGACAAAGGCCTGACCGATTCCGCGGCACTCAAGCGTTATCGGCACGCGTGGGAGCATGCGGCTGCACGCACGCCGCACGGAACACCGATCGCGCTCGAGCCGCAGGATTTCAGCGCGTAAGACTAGAGGCCGATCATCCGCTCAGTGACGAGATAGCCGCTAAGCAGCAGGGCGCCGAAAGCGATAATGACCACAGCGGCGCCCGCCTCAATGCCGCGCATCGCAAGCATGCCGTAGCCCGAGCGGCTTTCTGCCAGCCGCTTGGCCCATCCCTTCGCGGCAACTGCAAGTGTCGCGATGAGTGCGACCGTGATCGCGGTGCCGAGGCCCATGATGAAGGTCGAGACTACACCGGCCCAGAACAAGCCCTGCGCCAGCGCGAAGATCAGCACCAGGATGGCGCCTGAACAAGGCCGGAGTCCGACTGCGATGATGGCGGAAAGGCCGCGTCTCCAGCCCCCGGCGCCGCCGAGCTCGGCAGGTTCGGGCGCATGCGCGTGTCCCCACGCCGACGCTTCCTCATCGTGTGCGTGGTGATGATCATGTTTGTCGTGGGCACATGAGCCGTGATGATGATGGTGAGGATGATCATGATCATGCGCCAAATGCGCGGGTGTTGCAGCGGCGCCCAGCGGAGCAGGGCGATGCAGTGTTTGCAGCAGGTGGAGAAAGGCCCGGCCCTTCACGAACAGCAGCCTCACGCCAATCAGGATTATGAGCGAATAGCTCAGCACCTCGATCACGTTGACCGCTCGCATCATGTTCGCGGCGGTAGCGTTCAACAGCGCGGCTGCAATACCGACGAGTGCCACCGCAACGGCGGCCTGCAGCAGCGCCGATGCAAACGAGAGCACGACCCCGCGCGTCCAGGTCTGCTCGTTGGCAAGGATGTAAGAGGAGATCACCGCCTTGCCGTGGCCCGGGCCGGCGGCGTGGAACATTCCGTAGAGAAAGGAGAGCCCGAACAGCCCCCAGGCGGCGCTTCCGTCGGATTTCGCGGAGCGTATCAAGCCGGAGAACTGCCGGTAGAACTCCGCCTGCTTGGCAAAGATCCAGCCCAGCGCGCCGCTCGCGGGCACTGCAGGGGCCTGTGGCCGTGGGGCGCCGAAAGGATGCATCTGCGCCAGCGCCGGATCCAGCATGCCCCAAATCAGCAACGCCACGGCGCATACGAGCGGCACGCACACGAAAGGTCGTGAAAGAAGCGCTGACACAGCGCCGCGCGCAATTTTCATGGACACTTGACCGAGATGCGGTTGGCGTATTCGGAGCCGATGGTGAGCGTCGGGTCGCGCTGGTCGGAGCCGAGCTGGCTCAAGCGCTGCGAAAGGTCTGCGGTCATCTGCTCCGGGGTGAGCACCGACAACTTGCATTGCGCGGGCGCGCCCACGAGCTTGACGGGGTTCTTTTCGGCAAGACTGAAATCCACAAAGTATTCGCGATCGTAGATTTCGACGGTCAGCTCCCTCGCTTTTACCGGCGCCTTGAGCGGCAGCACGAAGTGCAAGGTCAGCACGGTTTCCTTCGGGTCGAACTCGAGATAATAGCCTTCGGCGGGCTCGTTGAATTCAAGCGCCTGCCCGTTCGCCTTGGCGGTAGTGAAGAAGTCGTATTCCTTGAGCGAGTTCACGTTCACCTGCGCGAGCGGCTGGAGCTCGTCACGGGTGAAGTGGCCTTTTTTCTTCGACTCGATGCCTTGCGTCGCGAAGACCGAGAACATGTCATCGAATGTCCAGGCGTGGCGCACGCCGGTCACAGAGCCGTCAGGCGCAAACAACAGCTCGCTTTTCACCGTCACCCACACGTGCGGATGCGCGCGCGCGGGTACATCCGCAATCGTGAGAGCGGTACAGACCGCGAGCAGAAGCCAAATGCAGCGAGAAAACATCAGGTTTTTTCGTTGAAGTGCCCGATCAACCGATCGCTCCGCACCATATCACGGAGTGCGGCCAAATGGAGGCGCAGTGCTGCTTCGCGGGCTCAAACGCCTGCGGCGCCGCCATCGCCGCGGGGATCGTGCGCGGCTTCCATGGTGCCATCTGGATTGAGTACCACGGCACCCGCGTGCCCCATCACATCCGAATAGGCCTCACCAAGGACTTCAACATCGTGGCCGGCGGCCTCGAGCTGCTCGATGAGGTTTGCGTCAAATCGGGATTCAAGGCGCAGATTGCTCCGCGCCGCACCCCAGGTGCGGCCGAGGAGCCAACGCGGCGCATCGATGGCGCGATCGAGAGGTTCGCGGAACACGGCATAGCGGGTGAGCACCGCGGCTTGCGTCTGCGGCTGGCCGTCCCCGCCCATTGCCCCATACGCAATGACGCGACCGTCATCGAGCTCAGCAATCGCCGGGTTGAGCGTGTGCGCAGGAAGCCGTCCGGGCTCGAGCGCGTTGATGGAATTGCGATCAAGCGAAAAGCTCGCGCCTCGATTTTGCATCAAAACGCCCGTGCCCGGCAGCACAACGCCCGATCCGAATTCCCAATAGAGTGACTGGATATACGAGACGCAAAGCCCGGTAGCATCCGCGGCGCCCATCCAGATCGTATCGCCGAAGCTCAAGGTCTGCGGCCATGGAGCGGCCTTCCGCCGATCGATGTGACGCGCCTCCGCATCGAGAAATCGAGGCTCGAGATAGCGGTGAAGGGCGTGTGGCACACGGTCGGGATCTGCAATCACGCGATCGCGCAAACGCAGCGCCCGCTTGGTCGCCTCGACGAGCCCATGGATATGGTCAAAGCTTTCGC
>DATCJI010000526.1:0-4581 GCA_036562835.1 Xanthobacteraceae bacterium
ACGATGGGCCGGTTCGCCTCCTATCTCGTCATGGTGCAGGCTATCGAAAAAGCCGGAGCCGTTGACCGCGAGAAAGTGCGCGAAGCGCTCTATAAGGGCACGTTCAAGGCGCCGCCGGGACCAATCACCTTCGACGAAACCGGCTTCCCCGACAATGGCGCCTTCACGCTGCAGATGCAGAACGGCAGGGTGGTCATCGTGTGGCCGCCCGATCTCGCAATCGGCAAGCTCGCCTGGCCCTCTCCAAGTTGGCGCTAATAACAAACACCCATCTCACTCCACCATCCTGAGGTGCTCGGCGCGAATGCGCCGAGCCTTGAAGCATGCGGGTCGTCCATCCTTCGAGGCTCGCTCGCTGCGCTCGTTCGCGCCTCAGGATGACCGGGCAAGATGAGCGCTTGCGTTTACAATGTATTCCTCCGCAGAATGGCTGAGAACGGACTGACAGGCCCGTGGATTACGAAATCGTCATTCAGATTTTGATCGGCGGCGTGCTCATGGGCGGGCTCTACGCGCTGGTCGCATTCGGGCTTTCTCTCATCTATGGCGTAGCGCGCGTCCTCAATTTTGCGCATGGCACCCTGCTTGCAGTCTGCGGCATTGCCGCAGCCGTCATGTTCGCAAGTCTAGGATGGCATCCGGTTATTCTCGCGCTCATCCTCGCGCCGATCTTCTTCGTCTTTGGTTTTGGCTACTACATCGCACTGCTCGCCCCGCTTAAGCGTCGCAATCATTTCGAGGCGACGATCGGCACGGTGCTGGTAACGGTCGGAACGCTGATCATCGTGAGCGACGTTGCGGCGGCGCTGGCCGGCCCCAATCCGCGCAACATCCGGCTGCCCTTCGCAGCCATTGAGGTGGGCGAAATCGTCATTTCCCTGACACAGCTCTACATTCTCGCGGGGATCGTGGCGCTCACCGTTGTTCTCCATGTTGTGCTGACGAGGACATGGTACGGACGCGCGGTGCG
Organism: Xanthobacteraceae bacterium; assembly: GCA_036562835.1. Classification (GTDB taxonomy): domain Bacteria; phylum Pseudomonadota; class Alphaproteobacteria; order Rhizobiales; family Xanthobacteraceae; genus VAZQ01. Next base: position 971 of record DATCJI010000526.1, read on the forward strand.
CGCAGTGACCCAGGATGCGTTCGGTGCCGCGATCTGCGGCGTCGCGAGCGCCCGGATTCATGCACTTACTTTCGGACTTGGGTGCGCCATCGTTGCCATCGCGGGGATTCTGTATGCGATGAATTTCCCAGTCGACCCTTATTCCGGTTTTAATCTGACAGTGAAGGCGTTCACCATCATTGTGCTCGGAGGGATCGGCAGCCTGCCCGGCTCTTTAGTGGCCGGCATTCTGCTCGGCTCGGCGGAGGCATTCACCGCGTTCTATTGGGCTCCCGAATGGGCCCCTGCGCTCAGCATCGTGCTCCTTCTGGTCATTCTCGTCGTCGCGCCGGGTGGCTTTGCGGGCTGGAAGCGCACGTGAAACGGCACGTCCCGCTCATCGCTCTGGCTCTCATCGCACTCGCGCCGGTGCCGTTTCTGGCCGGTGCGTATGTCACCACCTTTATATTTTTGCTGCTGGTCTGGTTCGTTCTGGCGCAAAGCTGGGACTGGGTCGGCGGCGAAATGGGATACATCAATCTGGGCCACTTTGCCTTCTATGGAATCGGCGCGTACGCATTTGCGATTGTGCTGGTCGCCAACTGGCCAGTGGCTGCCGCGTTCGCGTTCGCTATTGGCGTTACCACGCTGATCGCGATCGCTGTCGGGTTTCCGCTGTTTCGGCTACGTGGCGACTATTTTGCGTTCGCGACATTGGCGCTGCTCCCGCTCGCGGAGCTTCTCGCGTTCAATCTTGTGCCGATCACCAAGGGTGCCGACGGCATCGTGCTGCCGCCCCATTACGTGCTGCAGCCCGCGTTCGAGATGGCACTTGTGCTCGCCGCGGTAACCATGGGCGCAACCATTTTTCTCAAGCGGCACTGGTTCGGTTTCACGCTTCGCTGCATACGGAATGATGAGCAGGCGGCGGAAACAATCGGCATTCGCACCCGCCCGGCAAAGATCGCGAACCTTGCGCTGAGCGCAGCGTTTGCAGCCGCCGCCGGCGCCGTGCACGCCTGGCAGCTCAGCTACATCGATCCGCCCACCGTGTTTGGCTTGCACGTGGCGCTCGTGCCGATTGCCATGGCGCTTCTCGGCGGTTCCGGACTCTTGTGGGGACCACTCTTTGGCGTCGTGCTCCTGGCGGTGGCCCAGCAATGGCTTTTGGTCAACATCGCCACTATGCAGGCAACGATCTACGGCGCGGTCATTCTCCTCATCGGGCGGTTCCTGCCGGGGGGCTTGCTGCGTGCGCCAATGTTGCGGCGCTCGTCGTTCTTTAGCGCTCTGTCGCGCGAAAATATTTTCTCGATTCCATCGCAGCATGCGACGCCTTCCCCTGATTCCCTTCCCTATACGGGGCGCGACCTGAGGTCAGGGCGGCCTTTGCTGGAAATCCGGGATCTCACGAAGAGCTTTGGCGGCAATACAGCACTTAATGGGGTGAGCCTCAGTGTCCGCGAAGGTGAGATTGTTGGGCTGATCGGCGCCAACGGGTCCGGCAAGACGACACTGTTCAATTGCATCTCGAAGGTGCTCTCGGCCGATGCCGGTCATATCGTGTTTGGCGGAAAGCGCATCAGCAGTCTGCGCCGAGACGAGATCGCGCGCTTGGGCATCGGCCGCACATATCAGATCCCGCGTCCGTTCGGTGATCAGAGCGTGCAGGAAAACATTGCCGCTGCCATCATGTTTCGCGGCACAGATCCCCTCGGCGTCCAGATGGCGCTCGCGGAGGCCATGCCCTATGCGGCGTTCGTCGGACTGAGCGCGAAGCTCGATGCGCGCGCGGACGCTCTGTCGCTCCAGGAAAAGAAGGCGCTGGAGCTGGCACGCGCTCTGGCGAGCCGTCCGAAGCTCCTCCTCGTTGACGAAGTGGCTTCAGGCCTGACCACCATCGAGGTGAAACGGTTTGTTGCGCATGTGCGCGACATTCGCGACCGCTACGGCATTACAATAATCTGGGTCGAGCACATCTTTTCTGCGCTCGCGCAAATTATCGATCGCGCTATCGTGCTTGAGCAGGGAAATGTCATCGCCGACGGGCCGCTTGCCGATATTGTTAGGGATGACCGCGTGCTCAAGACATATCTCGGCTCTGCAGCCTCGAAAGTCGCCTGAAGCGATGCTCTCGGTTTCCAATCTTGCCGTCGATCATGGAAAGATGCGGGCCGTCTGGAATGTTTCCTTCCGCGTTGAGGAAGGAGAGAAGGTGGCGCTGCTGGGCGCGAATGGCGCGGGCAAATCTACCACCTTGGGGGCAATCATCGGCGTTTACCCGATCTGCGGCGGTGAAGTGCGCTTCCGCGATCACGCCGTCAACGGCGCCAGCAGCGCACAGAACGTTGCAGCCGGAATGGCGCTCGTGCCCGAAGGGCGGCGACTGTTTCCGGAAATGTCCGTGCGCGAGAATCTCGCGCTCGGCTGCTACCTGCCGGCAGTACGTTCGCGTGTCGACGAGCGGCTTGATCGAGTCTATCAGCTCTTTCCGGTGCTGCAGGAAAGGGCGCGCCAGCCTGCTGGCGAGCTTTCCGGCGGGCAGCAGCAGATGGTGGCGATCGGGCGCGCGCTCATGTCCGGACCAAAACTCCTGCTGCTGGATGAGCCATTCATAGGTGTGGCTCCCATCGTGGTTGACGAGGTCATCGCCGCGCTGCAGCGCATCGTCTCAGAAGGACTCACCATTCTTCTTGTCGAGCAAAACGTGCATCGGGCGCTCGAGTTTGTGCAGCGCGCCTATGTGATCGAGAATGGCCGGTCGGTGCTGGAAGGCACCAGCGCGCAGCTTCTTCAGGACGCCGAGTTCAGCAGCAAATTTCTCGGGCTTGACTGAACAGCGGGCGTACCAGCCCAGCAGCATTCGAGCTGACAAAGGGGAGACCGCAATGGCAAGATTATCTGGCAAGGTCGCGATGGTGACCGGCGCGGCGCAAGGGATCGGGGCGACCTATGCACGCGCCCTTGCGGCCGAAGGAGCGGCTATTGCCGTCAACGATATCGCGGATCCGGCCGCAACGGTGGCGGCGATCAAGGCCGCCGGCGCACGCGCGTTGGGCACGCTCGCCGATGTGACAAGCGCCGATTCCATTCGCGCGGCAGTCAACGATGCGGTGCGGCGTTCGGACGTCTCGATATTCTGGTCACCAACGCTGCCATGTTCGGCAACCTGCGGCTCAAACCGTTCCTCGAGATCGAGTCGCAGGAGTGGGATCGCCTCATGGCGGTGAATGTCCGCGGCGTCTTTGAATCGGTGAAAGCCGCGGTGCCGCATATGCGGCGTCAGAAATATGGAAAGATCGTCAATATCGCTTCCGGCACCGTATTCAAAGGCTCGCCCATGCTGCTCCACTATGTCACCTCGAAGGGCGCGGTGGTGGCGATGACGCGCGCAATGGCGCGCGAGCTGGGCGATGACGGTATCCGCGTGAACTGCCTCGCCCCCGGCCTGATCATGAGCGAAAGCGTCCGCGCCAATGCGGACTGGGTTGGGCCTGTCGTGACCAACAACATTGCGAGCCGCGCGCTCAAGCGCGAGGCCGTGCCTGACGATGTGATTGGCGCGATGCTTTTCCTGACGACCCCCGACAGCGATTTCATGACCGGGCAAACAATCGTGGTCGATGGCGGTT
>DATCJI010000013.1:0-1962 GCA_036562835.1 Xanthobacteraceae bacterium
ACAGGTGCGGCCATACGCGTCACGTCGGCAGACATAGGCGACGTTGCGCCTGATATCAGAGTGCTGAACCTGGGATGTGACGCTGTAACCCGCTGCCAGCGGCAGCGCCTGCGCCAATGGTGCAGCCGAAAACGTTGTTGCCGCGAGGATGCCGGCTCCCGCGCTTACGTACAAAAATAACATGCGATTGCGCATTGCATTTCCTTTCGGTGTTTGATCGTTTTGGCCGCCGATCACGCCAGATACCGCCATTGCTTTCGGACGTGCGCCCAAACTCCAGAATTGCTAGGGGCGACATGCTCTCACGCTCTTTTTTCGCGGTTGATCTTATCCAATCCGCTTGAGGCTCTTTGCGTACTGCTGCCATCGCCGCACATAGATGTCGGCGCCTTCTCGAATCATTGCCGCGGCTTGCTCATCAAGCGTGCGCACGGCACGCGCGGGCGAACCCACGATCAACGAATTCTCCGGGAATTCCTTTCCTTCCGTCACGAGTGCGTTCGCGCCGACCAGACAACCGCGACCGATCTTTGCACCATTGAGCACGATCGCGCCCATGCCGACCAGGCTGTTCGAGCCGATGCGGCAGCCATGCAGAACCACGTTGTGGCCAATGACGCAGTCCTCGCCAATGATGATGGGGAATCCGGGGTCGGTGTGCAGAGTGGCATTGTCCTGGATCTGGGAGCGCTTTCCAAGCTCGATCCACTCATTGTCGCCGCGCAGCACTGACCCGAACCAGACGCTCGTATCTGTTTTGAGGCGAACGCGTCCGATCACCGCAGCATTCTCGGCGATCCAGTAACGGCCGTCAGCCGGCAAGTCCGGCACTGCATTATCGAGCTGAAACACGGCCATGGGCGGCTTACCCGACAGCAAGGACGCTCGCCCCCTATCGCTCCGCTCATTGGCGCGCAAGCGGATCCCGGCTGCAGGCAGAATGCGCGAAGTATGAGGCTCAGCCGGGGACGCCAGCGAATGCAGCCAGCGCCATCACGAGCACAGTCCCCGAGACCAGCGTCCAGCACCCGCTCATTACGGCCGCCGCCAGGATCGTGCGCATGCGTTGCGACATGATGCCCACCCCACTACCCGGGGTGGATGTTACGCAGATCATGCGCGCGGGCGCCACGACTTGGTTTGCAAAGGGTTAATGCGTGCCGCGCGAACCCGCTCTCGCGATCCTGATCTCTGTTAACCGGAAATCATCCATTCGCGGGCTTCCTTGTTTGTGATCGGGGGAGCACTCGCGCGAAAGTAATGCTCAGGCTGGCTCAGGTACGCGATGGGCTGAGTGTGGAGCGCGCTCCGCATCCCCTTGCCTTTCCCGTGCTCCTATTCGTCGGCGTCGCCATTCTCGCACTCGCTTATATCGGGTACGTGCTCTGGCCCCGATGGCCCGGTCCGCCGGTCGATCCCGCCGCGCCGGCAATTCCCGTCACGGTCGCGGGTATCACGTTCAACCTGCCGCCTGCTGCCATTCGGGTTGCGGTGCAGCGCCGTCCGGGCACGCACGAGCGCGTCGATCTCGCCTTCCTGTGGCCTTCACTGGAGCCGCCGTCAGCTGGCGAAAAGCCAAGCCTGTCCATCCAGGCCGCGAATGCCGACCCTGTGCAGCCGCAGGAGCGGATCTTCGTCACCGTCGCTGCCGCAGCAAATTCCATTGCGCCCGCCGAGCGTGCCGTGACCATCTATCCACGCTACGCCGAGAGCGAGGCCATTGCCGGCCCTGCCGGGTTGTCCATCCTGCCGTTCCGGGATGGGACGCCCTATCAGGGCGAGGACCTGATGTACGATGCGCAGGCGCCGGGATTTCTCGTGCGCTGCACGCGAGCGCTGGGCCGGATTCCGGGAATTTGTCTCTACGAGCGCTGGATCGATGGGGCCAAGCTGATTTTTCGGTTTCCGCGTCACTGGCTCAACGATTGGCGCGGCATGATCGCCAACATCGATCGCCTGGTC
>DATCJI010000029.1:0-2276 GCA_036562835.1 Xanthobacteraceae bacterium
GCTCAACGCCGTCTCGAACCCATCGGTCAAACGCCGGCGGCGAGCGCGATGAACAGCACGACCATCATGCCGCCGGTGCGGTCGATGTCTGCCATCTTTCTTACCTCACAGGCTCGAAAAGCCCGTCCTTGTACTTCTCGACCACCGGACGAAGCGCGTCACACCACTTCGCCTCGCCCGCTCTGTCGACTTTGTCCTGTTCGTTGATGACGGCCGCCATCACGTCGTCCTTATCGAGCATTCGGACCATGCGCTGTACATCGGCCAGCAGCCTGGGAGCGAGGTTTTCGCAACGGTTGTCGTAGACGCCGAGGGTCACGGCCAACTGGACGAGGTCGGCTTTTGTTAGTTGCTCTTGCGCCAGCGCCGACGAAAGCACCATGATTGTCCCGAGAGGGATTGCGACGCGCTTGAGCAGGTCGATGTAGTTCATCGGCAGTTCCTCGCGCATTTCAGGGCGCGCTTTGAAAGGCAGCTTCGAGCGCCCGGCGTTCGCCTACTACTGAGTCGAGCGACATTGCCTTCCCAACTCGATCCTGACGCGGATGTTCCTCAACCGATCGCCGGATTGGACACACCGGCATTGTGCAAGCGACATCGGGATTCCCCCTTCGAGGATGCGCCGGTTGCGCTCCTGGATCAAAACGAACCCGAACGCGCCAGCGGTCAAACGGGAACGCGAAGAGGATTGGGATAAAGAACTGGCGACGTGAAGCAGCGTCAACCCGGTAGGGTTCGGCCAAACCAAATGCCTAATAGAGCAGCGAGCGCCACGAGCGCGAGAAATCCATTCACGGCAATTAAGATCCACGGCGGAATGCGGAACACGTCCGCGCGCGGTGGCGGCACGCCGGGATCCAGATGACGCCATACTGCTGCGCCGAAACAGAAGGCACTAAAGAAAACGAGCACGCTACCAGTGGCAATGATCAACCACTGAGGAAGTAATTCCGCGAGCAGCGCCTTTGCCCCAATACCGCTCGCCATAGCCAAGAGCCCGGTGCGCACCCAAGCGGCATAGGTGCGCTCAACGGCAAATGCACAAGGAGCTTGCACCGTATTACTCACGCACAGGCCGACTCTCGATCGATCCGGTGCTCATGATCCGGAAAAAAAGCCCCGGCGGGGGCCGAGGCTCTGAGCTGCTCTCTATATAATGGCAAATAGACCCTACGTGCCAAAACTGATGCAGCTCAACAATTGGGTAATCATCGCCGCCGCCCTGCTCGTGCTCCTGATCATCGCTCGATACATGCAACACCAGGAGCCGCCGGCAATCTGTACCGATCACCCGACCGCGCCGGAGTGCCACCGGTAGGCACGCGATGGTGAGAGCGGCGAAGCGAATACCGCCTGGCCAGGGGTCGCGCGTCCACGTCGCGGGGCGGGCAGCTCTATTCCGAAGAGGCGAATGCGCTGGCCATGGATTTCAATGGAATCACCGTCGATGACGGAAGCGACGCCGATGATGCGATCTTGCGCGACCGCACTCAATACGATGGGCGGAGCGAGCAACAGGCCAAGGGATTTTCAGCTGCGTAGGCTGTGCGCGGTTAGCCGAAATGTGATATATTTTCCTCGTAGTGGAAAGGTCGCACGATGGGCTACGAAACCATCAATGTCATGCCCGTCACGCCGCGTATTGGCGCCGAGGTCGCGGGCTTGACGCTCGCCAGGCCGCTGAGTAACCGCCAGGTCGAGGAACTGCACCTGGCGCTGGCGGAGCATCAGGTCCTGTTCTTTCGCGATCAGCCGCTTGACGTGGAAAGCCACAAGGCGCTCGGCCGCTATTTCGGCGAGTTGCACATTCACCCGAACACGCCCGGTCCGGAGGGACATCCCGAGATCCTTCCCATCCATGCCGACGCCAATTCCGAGCGCATCGCCGGAGAATATTGGCATTCCGACGTCTCCTGCGACGAGGAGCCACCGTTGGGCAGCATTCTATACCTCCACACCGTGCCGCCTGTCGGCGGAGATACGCTGTTTGCGAGCCAATATGCAGCCTACGATGCGTTGTCTCCGCGCATGATGGCCTATCTCGAAGGGCTCACGGCTACGCATTCGGGCGAGCACGTCTATCGTGCGACCAATGTGCTGGTAGGGCGCGACGACCGTGGCAAGGTTTTTCCGAAGGCGTCGCATCCCATCATACGCACCCATCCCGTGAGCAAGCGCAAGGCGCTGTTCGTCAATCAGGGATTTACCACCCATATAGACGGGCTTCCCAAAGAGGAGAGCCGTGCCATCCTGAATTATCTATTCGAACACTGCAC
>DATCJI010000030.1:0-6416 GCA_036562835.1 Xanthobacteraceae bacterium
CGCGAAGGAAAGCTCGGCCGGAATGGGCATGATCTGCACGCTCTGCGGGTGACGATCGCGGAGTCGCCCTTGGCCCGCGCCTCCTATGAGGCGCCCCTGTGGTGAAGGCGCTGGCCTTTGCCGTGCCCGGAGAGCTTACGATACCCACCGGCGGCTACGGGTATGCGCGGCGCATCATTGCCGAGCTGAACGAGCTTGGCTGGGATGTGCAGGTGATGAACCTCGGCACTGAGTTTCCGTGGCCAAGTCCGCGCACGCTTGCGCGCGCGGAGAGTGCGCTGCGCGCGGTGCCCGGCCAAGTGCCATTGATCATCGACGGTTTGGCCTATGGGGTGCTCCCCGACATTGCGCAACAGCTGCGGCAGACTCACTGCCTTACTGCGCTTGTTCATCATCCGCTTGCGCTCGAAACCGGATTGCAGACCGGGCAGCGCGCCGCTTTGCACGCGAGCGAGGAAGCCGCTTTGAGCTCAGCCCGGCACGTCATCGTATCGAGCGGGACGACGAAGGAGCTGCTCGTTTCCGACTTCAAGGTGGCGGCTGAGCGTGTGAGTGTCGTGTCGCCCGGAACTGATGCATGCCCGTCGTACGTTCAACGGAGCAACGAATACGTTCGGCTCCTTGCCGTTGGTTCCGTGGTGCCCCGCAAGGGCTACGATCTTCTCGTTGCCGCTCTGGCCCGCGTGCGCGATCTGGCGTGGACGCTCGTCATCGCGGGCGACTGCTCGCGCAGCCCCGAGACGGTGCGAGGGCTCGAAGGCGAACTTGCGCGGCTCGATCTTGGAGAACGCGTGGTACTGCGCGGAGCAGTCAGCCCCGAGGCAGTTGCTGCGCTCTACGACGCCTCGGATATCTTTGTGTTGCCGTCGCGTTACGAAGGCTATGGGATGGCCTATGCGGAAGCCATTGCGCATGGGCTCCCGGTGATCGGTACGGCGGCGGGCGCGGTACCGGAGACCGTGCCCGAGAACGCGGGCATTCTGATCCCCGTAGACGACGTCGATGCGCTTGCCTGTGCGCTTCGTCGCCTGATCCAGGATCCAGCCGAGCGGGAAAAGTTTGCGGCGGGTGCCCGCGCCAGCAGGTTTCCGGCTTGGCGCGAGCAGGCGAGGAAGTTCGCTGAAATTCTGGAATCGGTCGGGTGAATTGTTTTCCGGCCGAATGGCTGCATCTGCGCGAGCCATACGACGGGGCAGCCCGCAATCCGGCCGTTCTCGATGCCATAAACAAAGCTTTTCGCGATCGGGCCGATATTTCGATCCTTGATCTTGCCTGCGGCACTGGTTCGACCGTTCGCGCCCTGCAGGCGATCCTTCCAAAACGCCAGGAGTGGCATCTGATCGACAACGATGCAGGCCACCTTGCGCAGGCCGCCGCGCTGAGCTGCGCGCCTCATCGCAGCGTGACAACGAAAAGCAAGGATCTGGCGCATGGGCTCGAGTCTGCCCTCGCAGTCTCGCTCGATCTAGTCACCGCGTCCGCCTTGCTCGATCTCGTCTCGTCCGAATGGCTGGATAGCTTGGTCGCCGAATTGTCCCGACGCCGGCTGCCTCTCTATGCCGCTCTCACTTATGACGGACGCACCGTCGCTGAGCCGGTCGACCCTCTGGACGCGCAGGTGCTGGCTTCTTTCAACATGCATCAGCGCACGGACAAAGGGTTTGGACCCGCGCTCGGGCCCGCGGCAGCTGCTGCCCTGTTCCGGCATCTCGATGACCGCGGCTATGAATCCGTGCAGGGCAGGTCCGATTGGGTATTGGCTACGACCGATCGCACGATTCAAGAAGCGCTGTTCCTGAGCTGGTCGACCGTCGCCGAAGAGTCACTGCCGGCGTCCGATGTGCAGCTTTGGCTCGCGCGACGGCGCGCGCACCTTGCGCAAGGCCGCTCAAAGCTGCGTGTCGGTCATATGGATTGCTTCGCGTATCCGATGGGTACGCGTTGAGCGCTTAAATCGCAGTCGAGCAAAATATCCGATCCCAGCACGTGAGCGTGCACGGGTACGCGCAATGCATCGGTGACTCTCTCCGGCGCCGGGAGTGAAAGGCTGGCGCGACCGGCTCCGAGAATAATCGGTGCCACCAGGACGTGCAGGCGATCGAGACACCGCGCCGCGAGGAAGCGCGACAGCGTATCAGAGCCCCCTTCAATCAGGATCCGCCGCATGCCGCGTTCGGCCAGCGCGGCAAGGATTGCTGCGGGCGCGATCTCACCATTTTGCAACGGCAGCGCCAGCATCTCAATCGGCACCGGAAGCGCGCCTCTGCCGGTATGTCCGCAGATTACGATCTTGCGCACGGAATCGCCGGCGAGCGCGCGTGCAGATGCGGGAAGGCGGCCTTGCGGGTCGACGATCACGCGTGCCGGATTGGGACCCTCGACACGACGCACGGTGAGACGGGGGTCGTCCGCAACCACAGTGCCTACGCCGACCACAACCGCATCGACGAGTGCGCGCAAGCGGTGCAAATGATCGAGGCCAGCGTCGCCATTGATGTAATGCGAATGGCCGCTTGGCGTCGCAATCCGTGCATCGATGGATTGCCCGCACTGTCCCAGGACGACCAGATCGTCGGCGAATCCGCGCTGTAATGGGCCGAAAATCTCCGCCCAGGAATGAGGCAATGCAGCATCCGACGCTGAACTATTCGGCTCGTGAAATGTTTTCAGGACGCGCCGCCACTCACTGAAACTCTCCCCAGAGCGGGTGCCGGCGGATGAAAGTTTCATGGAAAAAGCACGGCCGTTATGCGAAAAGAACCGGAGCCGCCTTATTTAGCCTTGGCCGCGAATGGAATAAATTGCCTGCGGCGGCATTCTCATTAACGATGGGTGGAATCGTTATCTGCTTCGTTGCGCGGCATTGATTTATAGTGTGAAAATGAGCGGCAATTGGCAAACAGGTCTGTTCGGCAATTTTGATCGGGTCGAAGTTGAGCGGGCGCTCGGCGAATTCAAGGCGGGCCGACCCGTATTGATCAGGGCAGAGCGCGAAAGCGCGATGGCGCTGCCGGTCGACGGCATGAGCGATGCAAAGCTTTTCGCTTTTCGCAATGCGTGCGCACCAAAACTTCCATGTCTCGTCGTCACGGGTCGGCGTGCCCGAACCCTCGGCATCGAAGGCTCGCAATCCGCAGCATTGGCAATCGGAGAGGTGATCGACGCGGCGGCAATTTTGGCCCTGGCCGCGGAGAACAATCCGTCCCGGCAGGTCCATGCCGTGCGCGTGGGTGCGGGAGCAGACGCGGCCATCCAGCTTGCCAAGCTTGCGCATCGCCTGCCTGCCCTGCTCATGGGAGACAAGCCGGTCGGTCGCGACCTGCCATTTGCAAGCGTTACCGCTGATGCCGTGTTGCAGTTCCGCCGAGCGGCCCTGGAATCCGTTTCCATTGCCGCAGAAGCCGCCGTGCCGCTCAATGCGGGATTTTCCGCGCGTTTTGTTGTTTTCCGGGACGGCATTGGCGGGTCTCCGGTGGCGGTGGTCGTGGGCCGCCCGGATTTCTCCCGGCCTGTGGCCGTGCGCCTGCATTCGGCCTGTCTCACAGGCGACGTGTTCGGCTCGCGCCGATGCGACTGTGGCGATCAACTGCGACTTGCATTGACCCAGCTGCAGCAGCACGGCGGCGGGATAATCCTCTATCTCGAGCAGGAGGGCCGCGGGTTGGGGCTCGCCAACAAGATGCGCGCGTATCAATTGCAGGATGCCGGCCTTGATACCGTCGACGCCAACACTGTCCTGGGATTCGATGACGATGAACGCAACTACGGCGTCGCCGTCCGCATGCTGCAGACGCTCGGCTGCACGCGCGTGCGGCTGTTGACCAATAATCCTGCAAAACTCGATGGGCTGGCGCAGGCGGGAATCGATATTTCCGGACGCGTTCCTTTGCAGGGACCGGTACATGCGCACAACCGCCGATACCTCACCGCGAAGGCGACGCGCGCCGGGCATCAGCTTGAACACCTGCTGGGCGCGGTGGCTTCTCCTGCGAAGAAGCCGCTCGAAAACTGAGATTGTCGGCGGATGGGCCGATGATCAACGAGAGCGCGGAGGTGCGGCCGGCGAGCCGCTGTCTCGGAGAGCTCACATTTCAGCAAGTCCGTCCGTGGGTGAAGGACACCTCGATTCTATGCCTGCCGCTCGGCGCGATCGAGCAGCACGGGCCGCATCTTCCTCTCAATACCGATATCACCGTGGCCGAAGGCCTTGCGCGGCGCATTCTTGCGCGCTGGGGTGACGAGTTTGATCTGTGGTTGCTGCCCGCCATCCCGCTCGGCCTTTCACGGGAGCACGACTGGGCGCCCGGCACGCTCTCGTTGAGCATCGAGGTATTCGTCGCATTGCTCAAGCAGATGGCGCGCGAGCTCGTGCGTGCGCTCCCTGCGCGCAACCTCCTGCTCGTCAATGGACACGGCGGCAATCGGGGCGCGCTGGAAAATCTGCTGCACGAGCTGCAGTCCGAGCTCGCGCTCAATTGCAGTGCTATACATCCCTTTGACCTCGCAAGACACAAGACCAGGATTCCAGACACGGACGTCCATGGCGGTCTCGCGGAAACGTCGGTGATGCTGGTCCTGGCGCCCGAGCTGGTGCATCTGGAGCGGCTTGAACCAGGCGCCGATCCGGGACCCGAGGTCACTTCGGTTCATGCACTTATCTTTGATCGCGGCGTGAGCTTTCCGTGGCGGAGCAGTGATCCGCGGCTTGCGCGAGACGGCGTCATCGGAAATGCGCGCGCTGCTTCAGTGGAAATGGGGCAGGCGATTATTGATGCGGTGTTGACGCAGACGCACCCAGTTCTGCATCGGTTGCTGGAGAACCAGAAAATCGCGCGGTCCGGGAATCCGACGCCGCCATAGCAAGGGCAACAAGGCCGCTGAGCGCGGCCAAGACGCACCAATAGGCATAGCGAAAATCCGCGGCGACGCCGAGCACCGTATAGCTCAAGACATACAATACCGCGCACGAGGTGACTGCCAGCGCACAAGCGCCCGCAGGTTTGTGCCGCCAGCGCAGAGTCAACGCGCAGATAACGGCTGCAAGGACCAGCCACAGGCCCGGCCGAAAAAGCAGTGTGCGCTGCAGCGCATCATGCAGCCACAGAACCGGAGTGAAAAAACGATTACGCGTATACGTGGAGTCCGTCCCCTCCCAGTCCCAGACCGGCAATGCGACGTTCGAGCGCAGGAGGAATTGGCGCATGAAGGTGGCGCGATGCGCCAGATAGGCGAGGGGATGCGCTGCGAGCGCATGCAGCCAGGCGGCGAGCAGGCGCGGGGTGCCGAACAGCGGGTCGTCGCGGCTTTCCAGCCGTTGCATGACGAACGGGCACGGGTCCATGTGCCAGTAGGAATCCCAGCGCGCCGGATCGTAGCAACGGGTCGTGAGCAGGTTGGTCTGCTCCGGCGACCACGAGACCGGAAACTGATTTTGTCCGCTGAAGTGAGTAATGCCGCCGAGATCAAATACCAGAATGGAATGCAGCGGGTGTTGCCGGTGCGCGCCCAGGACGCCATAATACACGAGTGGAACGAGCCCGATGAACAGCGCGGCAGCGGGCAAATACAAAACAGCGGCGCGGCTCAGCGTGAACCGCCGCGGCCATATCGTGTAGATCGCCAGGAGCGGCGCGGCGATGGCTGCATTGGGCCGCAGCAGAACACCGATGCCGGTCAGCGCCAAGGCCACGCCCCGAGGCAACGCGCCTGAACGGGTGGTGGATGCCGCGGCAAATGCCAGCATCGCGGCAAAGAGCCAGATGACGCCGAACTGCACGTCACGCCAGATCATTCCCACGAAAACAAAAGCTGGCGGCACGAGCGCAAGCAGGGGCACAAGGAAGCCGAGCCAGATCGAAGATTTGAGCGCGAGCACTGCCAGAATGGCGAAACCGCCCCAATACAAAATAGCGGTCAGCAGGAACATGCTGAGCGATCCGGGCGCAATGGGATCGATCAGGCGCCAAAGCACGGCCATGGCGGGTGACTGCCAGTCCCCGAAACGCCAGGCCTGGGCCTCGGCATACACATACTCGCCGTCAACGGTGATGTAGCCGGGATAGAACACCAGAACAGTCAGAGCGAAGCCGGCGGCTACCGCGACCAAAACAGCAACTACCTGTCGTCTGCGTGTCACCGCCGCAACACTCACAGGAATAAAGGGGTCCTATACCGTACTTTGACGGAGTTGCGGCTCAATCAACAAAATTTTGCCGCGCACGCTGGCAATGACGGCAAAGGCGGTAGGTGAGACCGAACATAATTGTGCGTTGTGGAGTGATTAAGTTATGTGCCGGTCCATACTGATACGAGCAGGGCTCGTCATCGCCCTTATTGGCGCAGCTGGGTTTAACTCGGCACGCCCACAAGAGTGCTGCCCTCCGGCTCCCAACCTGCCGCCTGCGCCACCTATGCGG
>DATCJI010000104.1:0-3618 GCA_036562835.1 Xanthobacteraceae bacterium
CTTGCGGCTCGCCTTCAGGAGATCAGGAGTCTTCCGCTCCTTCGGCGTCATCGAGTCGATGATCGCAACCTGACGTTTGAGCACGCGTTCATCGAGATTGGCGGCGGCGAGCTGGTTCTTCATCTTGGCAACGCCCGGAAGCATGCCCATCAACCCCGTCATGCCGCCCATCTGCTGCATCTGCAGCAGCTGCTCCTTCAGATCGGAAAGATCGAAAGCGCCCTTGCGCATGCGCTCGGCGGCGCGTGCGGCCTTCTCCGCGTCGATGGTGGCGGCGGCCTTCTCGACCAGGGTGATGATGTCGCCCATGCCGAGAATGCGGTCGGCGATGCGGGCGGGATAAAAATCCTCGAGCGCATCCATCTGCTCGCCGACGCCCATGAGCTTGATCGGCTTGCCGGTCACCGCGCGCATGGAGAGCGCCGCGCCGCCGCGCCCGTCGCCGTCGACGCGCGTGAGCACGATGCCGGAAAGCCCGACGCGCTCGTCGAAGGCGCGCGCGAGACTGACTGCGTCCTGACCAGTGAGCGCATCGGCCACGAGCAGCACCTCGTGCGGACTGGCCGCGCGCTTGACCTCCGCCGCTTCCGTCATCATGGCGTCGTCGAGCGTGGTGCGGCCGGCCGTATCGAGGATGACCACGTCGAAGCCGCCGAGCCGGCCGGCCTGCAGCGCGCGCTGCGCAATCTGCGCGGGCTGCTGGCCCGCGACGATTGGCAGCGTGTCGATCGCGACCTGCTGGCCGAGCACGCTGAGCTGCTCCATGGCCGCCGGCCGGCGCACGTCAAGAGAGGCCATCAGCACCTTCCGGTTTGCCTGCTCCTTGAGGCGTTTGCCGATCTTTGCCGCCGTCGTGGTCTTGCCCGACCCCTGCAGCCCGACCAGCATGATGGGCACAGGGGCCGGCGCATTGAGATCGATCGGCTCGCCGTGGTCGCCCAACGTGGCGACGAGCTGATCGTGCACGAGCTTGACCACCATCTGCCCGGGCGTCACCGATTTGATCACTTCGACGCCGATGGCCGCGCTCTTCACCTTGTCGGCAAAAGCGCGGACCACATCGAGCGCCACGTCGGCCTCGAGCAGCGCCCGGCGCACCTCGCGCAGTGCCACATCTATATCGGCTTCGGTGAGCGCGCCGCGCCGCGTGAGGCGATCGAGAACGCCGCCCAGCCGTTCGGAGAGTGAATCGAACATGTTCCAAGCACCTAAAGCGCCCGAGGGCGCATCGCGCTGTCGGGCGTTGACCTCCAGCCTCTCGGGCGGGTCGGCGAGAAGAGCTCACGGGCTCTGATTAGATTGCGCGGAAGCTATGGATGGGGCACGGGCAAGTCAAGGTAACCGCCTGCACGGCGTCCCATTTTCGCCTCAGCATGTCCGCAAAATGCGGCGCATTGCGCGGATTGGGGGGATGACCTACAGGCCCGACATCGATGGGCTGCGTGCCGTCGCGGTTCTCGCCGTGATCGGATTTCACGCCTTTCCGGGCTGCGTTCCGGGCGGGTTTGTCGGGGTGGACGTGTTTTTCGTCATCTCCGGCTACCTCATTTCCGGGCTCATCATTGATGAGGTCAGCCAGGGCAGATTCAGCATCATCACGTTTTACGCGCGGCGGGCGCGCCGAATTTTTCCGGCACTGATCGCAGTGCTCGCGGCAGTTTTGCTGTTTGGCTGGGCCCTGTTCCTGCCCGACGAGCTTTCGCAACTGGGCAGGCAAATATTTGCGGCGCGCTGTTCAGCTCGAATGTGCTGCTCTGGATGCAGACCGGATACTTCGACACCGCGGCAAGCCTGAAGCCGCTCCTTCATTTATGGTCGCTTGGCATTGAGGAGCAGTTCTACATTCTTTGGCCCCTGGTCCTCCTTGCATTGCCGGCGAACGGCCGAATGCGCTTGTGGCTGATTGGTGCGCTCCTGCTCGCTACATTCGTCGCGAACCTCTTCCTCGTTCATGCTTACCCGTCGCCACTTTCTACCTGCCTGCCACCCGCGCCTGGGAGCTGCTGATCGGTGCCTTTCTCGCCGCGCTCGTGCGAGAGCAGCGCTGGATTTTTGCTCGCGCCTTCGCCTGGAGCTTTGTGGGCTTTGCAGGAGCGGCGCTGATTCTGGCCGGCACAATGCTCTTCACTGCGGAAACATCTTTTCCGGGTTGGGCAGCGCTGGTGCCCACCGTTGGAACCGTATTGCTCATCGCTGCCGGCCAGGGTCAGCGGCAAACATTTCTCAACGCGCGCGTCCTTTCGCATCCCATTCCGGTCTACATCGGCCGTGTCAGCTACCCGCTATATCTCTGGCACTGGCCGCTGTTGTCCATTGCTTTGATCTCACGCTTCGGCGAGCCGCTGCCCGGTCGCGCGCGCCTCATGCTCGTGCTGATCGCGTTCGCATTGGCCGCGCTGACATATTCGGCCATTGAGAAGCCGATCCGGTTCGGCACGCGCGCGCGGCGCGCGCCTGCTTATCTCGCCGCCGGCATCGCGTGCATGGCTGCTTTCGGCATCGTCGCGCAGCCGCTGCGTGCGTTCACAGGCCTCCTGTCTCCGCGCGAGCACGCGAGCAACGATCAGTTTGCGTGGGATTACTGGAAGAACGGCACTTGCACGTCACAGTATCCCTGGCGTGACGTGCACGGCTGGTGGTTCTGCATCACCAATTCCAGTGCGCCTCCGACCGTGCTGCTGCTTGGCGACAGCCATGCCAATCAGCTCTTTCCCGGACTCGCCGAGCAGGCGGAATTCCGGTCCGAGGCGATTCTGAGCATCGGGACCTGTGCCCCCCTCGACGGCATCGTTGAGGCATCCGCAAGCACCGGCGAGCGGCCGTGCGCAGGCGAGCGCGCCACCCAGCAAGCCGCGTTTTTGCAGCAGCTCGTGCGCGAGCATCCGACCATTCGCCTCGCCATCCTTACCGCGGCATGGGCGGCATTCGATGCCAATGGCAGCGAAGTGGATCGGATCACCGGAGTGCAAATACCGAATTCGTTTAGCAGCGTCATTGATGGGCCGGGGCTGTCCCAGCGTGAGCTCTACAAGAGAGCACTCGAGCGGCAGATTGCTTTCCTGCAGGATCAGGGCGTCAAGGTCGCCGTCGTGCTCGCCACGCCGGAGCTCCCTTACGATCCGCGCTCCTGCTTCGCGCGCCCGTTCCACCACGCCACGCATGATTGCACCGCAGTCGACGCGCAGATTCGCTCGGTGCAAGCGCAATTCCGCGAGATCGTTGCGGAAATCCTCGTTCAGCATCGCGACGTCGCGGTGTTCGATCCCTTGCCCGTGTTCTGCAGCGGGGCAACTTGTCGAATGAGCAACGGATCGGCTTCTTACATGCGCGATGCAAGTCACCTGTCCGTAGCGGGAAGCCTGCTGGTCGCCAGGGCTTTCAGCGAATGGGCGAACGAGGTTATGCCGGTGGTGCTGAGCAATGCCGGCGAGCGGCGAGGCGAGCGCCGCGCCGGCATGTAACACGCCGCACCTCCCTCTTCCACGGCATGGACAACGCGAAAGATAGAACGCGGCAGTCCTCCCCCTGCGGAGCGCGAAGCGCGAAGCGGGGAGGGGACCACCCCGACCGAGCGCAGCGAGGGAAGGGGTCGTGGAGGGGGGCTTACTGGGGTTTCGT
>DATCJI010000137.1:0-1609 GCA_036562835.1 Xanthobacteraceae bacterium
CAAAAGATCGATCGCCTCCGGCGTGACGTCCAGCTCGCTTCCGACGAGCGCGCGAGCGCCGCGCAGCACGGTACGTTTGGGCATGAACTTCTCCAGGTCGAGGCGATACATTATCCTCTTACCCGCCACTCAGCAGGCCCATGTCCATGAATGGACTCAGGTGGACTCTTCTTTCGCCACGATTGCCCGGCATGATTCAAACCGTGGTCTACATTGGAACCCCCAAGGTACCTTGACGGCCACAAGGGCCCCGGCGATCAACCTCCCCGGGGCCTTTTTTAAAGCCGTTCCCTCACACGCAGTCTGCGCAAACTTGACTGCGGCGCGGCCATGCCGGCAGACATAAGGCAAGGCGCCGGTGAGACCATGATCGCAGCCATTCGAGAGTTCGCGCGCGCGTTGACAGGCGAGAGCCTTCCAGCTCAATCGCGACTCGCATATGCGTTCGCGGCCTTGTGCATCGGGCTGGCATTCGTCGCACATATGGGCGTGCTGCAGGTCATTGACGGGGTGACGCCGTCCATTCTGTACAATCCGGCAATTTTCATTGCGGCGCTGCTCGGAGGTGCAGGGCCCGGCTACCTGGCGGCTGCATTGGGGCTGGTCTTTATCTGGCTCACGCACAGCACGCGCGTGGTGGAAGATCCCATGCTGAATCAGGCGATCGGCTGGAGCCTTTACCTGGTGACCGCCGTCCTGATCGTGCTGGTCGCGCAGTGCTACCGCTCGCTCGACAAACTCGGGCGACGCCCCGGGCAGCCGCGCGCCGTCGAAAGCGCGCCCGGAAAATTTGGCGGTTTGCGGACTTTCCTTCGCTATCTGGCGCAGCGGATCCCGCTGGAGCCCAAAGGCGCTTATCTCTTTGCGCTTGCGTGCATTGTCATCGCGAGCGCGATGCGACTGAGCTTTGCGATGATCGAAGGCAATACGCTGCCGCTCGTCTCCTATTATCCGGCGATCCTGATCGCAGCCCTGGCCGGTGGCACGGGTCCAGGCCTGTTTGCGATGCTCGCAAGCCTCCTGGTGCTCGCAGCCGAGTTTCCGGGACCCTTGCTCTCCTTCGATCTGCCGGCGCGTGACGAAGGGATCAGTCTCTCGCTTTACGTGTTCGCGTGCCTCTTGAGCATCTGGCTGGCCGAAAGGCATCGGCAGGGCAGTGCGCGCGCTCACGGCAAGCTACTGGGGTTCGTCACCTCGGTTCTCGTCGCTATTGCCGCCATCCTCGTGACCACGCTCGGGCTGATGGCTATCGATTCCTATCTGGATGCGGATCATCTGGTGCTCGGCTATTTGTTGCCGACCGTCGTGATCGCGATGCATTACGGCAGCACGCTCGCCGTCCTGACCTCATTCGCAAGCAGCGTCGCCGCTGCTTATTTTCTGTTCCCGCCGAAATTCAGCTTCTATATCAGCGCGCCGGAGCACCTCGCGGAACTGGGCCTGTTCGTCGTGCTCGCCGTCACTGCGAGCAAGGCGGTCGCTGTCCTCACCGAGGATGCCCGCGAGCGCCTTCGGAGTTAGCGCCTTCAATCCGCGCGCTGCGCTCGCGTGTAGCGCACGGCAGTCCGCCTACTCTGCCATGTCATTCCCGCGAAAGCGGGAAACCAGT
>DATCJI010000139.1:0-19844 GCA_036562835.1 Xanthobacteraceae bacterium
CAATGGACCAAGGACACGATCGAAAACCCGGCGAAGGAGGCCAAATATCTGAAGTCCTTCACGATCTATGTGCAAGGCGAGGAGGTGTATGCGAAGGCAAAGGCGGACGCCTTGGAGGCTGAGTTGAAGCCGCTCGTCGGAGGTCCCATCGTCGCGAAAATGTTCAGATACGACACGGATCCCGCGCACAACCCGCAGCCGCCAACGCGATAATCGCGCATACCAGTGCGGCGGCAGCTTCGAAGGATGGATAACCCTCATGGCTCTTTCGCTGAGCGCAGCGGGGCTGCTGCAAGCAGCACGTACGCAAGGATCACAATCAGCGGCTTCAGCATCAGCAGCATCGGTCTCTCCTGTCCGGTCCCCGATCCGCCACAGAGCCTAGAGGACCTAGCCAACAAGGGATGTGACAGGCATCACAGAAGAGGCGACTTACCGGCCCTTCGACCTCACCCTGCGTTGGGTGCGGTTTGACCTGGAGAACCTGGAGCGGGGGATACGGCGGGCTCGGCCTGGGCTCGGAGCTCCAACTGGCGTTCCTTGCGCTCATAGTACTCGGCCGAGAATTTTATCGACCATTCCTGAAAGAGCCCGCTGACCCTTTCGCTCGTCCTTTGTGCCTTGCACTGCTCGACCGCGGCGTAATGGGCCGCGTAGCTTCTCAGCACAGGCCCGATCAAGAGCGCCTGGGACAAGTTGGAGAAGGCAGCGCGCAAACAGGAGTGAAAAACCTTCACCGGCCAGGCGAGCGCGTTGACGGTTGCGTTCCACATCTTTCCGGAAACGTGCGTTACTCCGGCCCGCGCACACGCACGCATGAAGGCATCGTTGATCTCCTGCCTGACCAGTTCCATTTGCCTGTAGCGGTAACCGGTCTTTCTGATCAGATGAAAGCTCCTGAACCTTCCATAGCCTCTGCTCAAACTCTGCACGAACGGATCCTGCTTCGCCTGCGGCCAGGCAGCGGGGTAGACAGGCAGCACCAGAAGCTTGCTCTTGGCAAAGAATGTCGCAACAGGATGCAACAACTGCATCCAGGCAGGCAGCACGGCCGCATAGAGAAGGAGCGATGCGTGCATGGCCGTGGCGATACCGAACGAGACGGGCAGCCAGAGCGCGGCGGCCGCAATGAGCCAGACCGCCTGGCGAGGAGAAAGCTTGCGGCATTTCCTGAAAACCCACGCCATTCCGTCATCGAACAGGTGATGAACCGCCTCCTCGAACGCGCCATAGCTGATGCGGGGGCGTAGCGCCGACCATTTCTCGCTGATGCCTCGCCGCCAATTGATTCGGGCTTGCTCGGGGATTGGCAGCACGCTCACAGCCAGCTTGCCGACAGCAACGGCCGTGTCGCCCAGGATACGCGCCGTGAACAGCGGAAACCTCACCAGCTGGATCACCAGCGGGAACGTGAAATCCAGAACATTGATAAGCATGGAAACGAGGAGCTTGCCCAGAACCTTGAGCGCCAGGGCAGTCGTCACTAACGGGATAAGGAACGCGTCTTCAGGACCGGCGCCAAACTCGTCCTTCTTTTGGGAAATTTCACCGGGCACGGCCATTGAAGCCCTCGCGCAGCAGAGCCGGATTATGCACGGATCGGCCGCTGCGGGATATGTAGGAGCGAAATCGTAATTTGCCGTTACGGGATCTCAATCGTCGTCATCGTCATCCCTGCCGCCCCAGATCCCTGTATGCATCGAGCGGGCCAGTTCCTCCATGCGACGCAACTCCGCCGATGCATTGGCGCTGGCGCGACCGCCACCGTTGAACAGCACGACGCGTGACAGGTCCTGATCACCGGCCCGACACTGATATACCTCGGCGTTGCCGACAGGCTCGCACGCGACCTCTCTCCGGCCAAGATAGCGTCTGAATTCCTTCGCAGATCGGCCGCCGGTGCCATCGACGCCGACGAGGCGGATCGTCCGCCCCTGTATCTCAAGCGCGCCGGTATTCTGTACCCTCGCAATGCCTCGAACGATCCCGCTGCTCGCGTCTGCCGCCAGACGCTGTTCGTTGCTTCTTCCCACGCCGACCGTCTGAGCTTCCTCGCGTACGAGCTTGGCGCGCATTGCAATTGCTTGAGTGACAAAGTCATTCCAGATGCGCGCCGGCAAGTCTCCGCCGACCACGTTGCGCATGGAACTGTTGTCATCATTCCCTACCCAGACGCCCACGACCAGGTCGGAAGTGAAACCGATGAACCATGCGTCCCTGTTTTCCTGTGTAGTGCCCGTTTTCCCTGCGCTGGGGACCGTCAGTCTCGCCGCCCTGCCAGTTCCTTCCCGCACAACACTCGCGAGAAGACCTCGAATGGCCGCTCGCGCTGCCTGGTTGCGCGCCGGCTGCAGCGGCGAGCGATCATGGTTGAACGCGATTTCGTCGCCTCTCTGGATGGTTTGCACGACGTAGGGCTCGACGCTTTCCGCATTTGCCGCAATGGCCGCGAAGGCGCGGGTCATTTCCAGCAAGCTCACTTCAGCCGAGCCAAGGGCGAGGCTTGGCACGGTCGGCAATTCCGATTGCACGCCAAGTTTTCTGGCCGTGTTGATGACTGCCTCGATGCCCACCGCCTGGGAAAGCTGAACCGCAACGGAGTTGAGGGAATTGGCAAAGGCGGTGCGCAGCGTCACCTGGCCATGGTAACGGCCGCCGTAGTTCGAAGGCTCCCAATTGCCTATCTCGACGGGGGCATCGAGCGCGATCGTCTCGGGGCTAAACCCCTTCTCGAAGGCTGCAAGATAGACGAACAGCTTGAAAAGAGAGCCGGGCTGACGTTTTGCCTGCGTGACCCGATTGAACTGACTTTCTGTGTAGTCGCGACCGCCGACCATGGCGAGAATTGCGCCGTCCGGAGCCATCGCCACGAGAGCCGCCTGGCTGACGTTTTTTTTGGCGCCCTCCGCCGACAACCGGCGAGCAATTACATTTTCAGCAATGGACTGGAGGTTCAGATCGAGCGTGCCGCGGACCGTCATGTCCGCTGAGAAAGAGCCGACCAACCGCTTCACGTCGGTGCTGAGCACGTCTACGAAGTAATTCGTTCCCGGCGGGTTCTCCGGCGGAATGCGAAGGGTTGTGGGCACCTGCCGCGCCGCATCCGCTTCTTCGCGCGACAACGCCCCGGTGTCCACCATTGCGTCGAGCACGAGGTTCGCACGCTGGCGCGCGCCGTCGAGGTTTCGGCTGGGCGAGAGCGCGGAAGGCGCACGCACCAATCCGGCAAGCATCGCCGCCTCGGCAGCTGATACTTCCTTGGCAGGCTTGCCAAAATAGCGCTTTGCCGCCGCGTCTACCCCATAGACACCAGCTCCGAAATACGCCGTGTTCAGATAGCGCGCGAGAATCTCCTGCTTTGAGAGTTTCTGCTCGAGCCAGATAGTCAGAATGGCCTCCTGCACCTTCCGTTTAAACGTGCGCTCGGGTGTCAGATAGGTCATACGCGCAAGCTGCTGAGTGATGGTGCTGCCGCCCTCGCGCGTAGCTCCAGAGAGGATGTTGCGATAGGCCGCGCGCAGCACGGACGGCAGGTAGAAGCCCTCGTGCTCATAAAAGTGTCGGTCCTCGATGGCGACGATGGCCTTCTCGAGAACGGACGGCACATCCTGCGGGGAGAGTTTGTCGCCCTTGAAGACGCCGCGCGTGGCAAACAGCAGGCCATCGCGCGCCTGCACGCCAAGCGCGCTTGGGGTCGGCTCCGCTACCAGTCCGCCGCCTGCCGGCAGACTGAGAATGCAATAGCCGACATAGCCGATCGGAATGGCGACGAGAGCCGCGATGGAAAATGTGCCCGGACGCGCAATGAGGCCGCGAGCTGATTTCGCCGCGAAAGAGGCACTCAGAAGGGCGGCACGCCGCAAACAGTGAGCGACGCTGAATCGGAATTCATTCATATTGCCGGGAAGCGCGCGCGCAAAATTACGCATCCCCTTGGACAGGAGCACGACCAGCTGTTTCGAACGGTCCATTCCATGCTGCAACCCCTGAGCGGCCAGAATGCGAAACCGTTCCCTGCTCCAGCTCACCAGCAGCCAGTCGCGGTTAGAGCGAATGAGATCGGCGTGATTGCGACCGCGAGCCGTCCTTGCATCGCGGCGCGACTGTGGCGAGGACAATGGGAGCAAGTTGGCGTGTGACCCCATCCGAAACCCTATTGGGCCGGCGGGGGCGGGTTCATCCACCCTCGATGGCGCCGCATGTCCCGGTTGCGGCTCTCGAGCAGGCTGAAAGGATTTTCGCCGCTGAATACGCCAGTGTCATCGCCCGCCCGGCTGGCTCGGCCGCTCCATTCGTAGTCTCTGCTCCAACGATGACGCCAACGAACGCCCTGCATTTCAGGGCTTGCTCGCGAGGCAAGCTCGCGCGTTCCACCGATCAAAGGTGCGGCGGTACCCGAACTGCCCAAGAGGGCGCAAATGAGAAGGGCGAAAGCGAGCGGACGAGATGACATGGAGCGGTCGTCTGATGGTCAAGTTTATGGGAGCAACGCCGGGTTTGGCGCCTGTGTTCCTCTAAGTCTGCCACATCAACAAATTTGAACAATTCTTTGGAATAAACGGATTTTTTCCATTGCAGATTTATGGCATCGCCACTGAACTGGGCTGGTCGGGGGCTTTTGCCGGACCAAAAAATGGCTTGCATTTTCTTTTGCTGCGCACCATTTTGGCCCGCACCAGCCGGCGCTGGCAGCCCCCGCGCAGCCCGGCAAGCTGGAATTCCTGATCGGCCCACCGGCGCTCACTCTATACCTTTGAGCGAGCCCAGCCATTTTCGCGGAGTCCGGCAACCACAAAGCAGCCTATCCCTTGCACTTGGCAGGCGGATTTAGCGCGTAAGTAGGAAAGTGCCTGCCCATGGCGCATGGAATGAATCTTCGTCGCGAAGGTGAGACCCTCGACAAGGATAACGTTGGCGAGATTTTTGATTTCGAGGTTCGCACTTTTGACGATGCCGAGGCCCCAGCCGAGGCGCCGCGGGCTTCTGCGCGCGCACACGAGGCGGGGGCGGCCGCGCAGGCCAAGGAACCCATCGCTCCAGGCGCGGCAGCGCCGCGCGCCGAGCCGAGTTTCTCGCGCGATTTGATCGATACCTATTTCCGCCAGATGGGCGATGGCGCGCTGCTCTCCCGTGAGCAGGAAATCGCCCTCGCGAAGCGCATCGAGGCGGCTCAAGTTGCCGTGCAGGAGAGCCTTTGTGCCGTTCCGATGCTCATCGAGCGCATCGCCGGCTGGGGTGGCGAACTGAAGGTGGAAAAACTACGCCTCTCCGAGCTGATCGACTTGTCGATGAGCCAGGACGAGCCCGAATCGTTCGAGCCGGGTGTTCCCCGGTCACCCGCCGAGGAGGAAGCGAGCGCCCAGCGCATGGCGGTGATTGAATCCGGCATGCGGTCCAAAGTGGCTGCAAGCCTTCGGGCCGTTGCAAACCGCTCGCGCGAGCTGGGCCCGCTCAGCCGCAAGCGCGTTACGCTGGTGGCCCGCGGCCGGGACATTTCGAAAAAGGATCGTACCACTCTGCAGAACCTTTTCGGCCGCGTTAGCCGTGAGATGCAGGCGGTGTGGCTGCACCCGGATCGCATTGCCAATCTCATCGCCGACTTCGAGCGCGAGCAGAAGGCAGTCGCGGCACTCGAGCACGAAATTCTCGATCGCGCCCGCCGGTGCGGCGTTCCCCGCCGCGATCTGATGCAGCGCTACCATGGGCATGAGCTTGATGCCGAGTGGTTCCGCGTGAACTCCCGAACGGTTCCGGGATGGAAGCTCCTCGCCAAGGAGCATGGCGCCCGCCTCCAGGCTATCCGGGCCGACTTGCTCGCCGCCGCCCAGCGCGTCGGCTTGCCGATTGCCGAGCTCCGCGCTGCGGCCACTGCGCTCGAGCGCGCACGCCGGATGCTGCGCGGAGCCCGCGAGGAGATGGTCAAGGCCCATCTGCGGCTGGTCGTGGCCATTGCGAAGAAATACCGGCGCAACAGCTCGCTCGATCTGCTCGACCTCATCCAGGAAGGCAATATGGGCCTCATGCATGCGGTCGAAAAATTCAACTATCGGCGCGGCGTGAAGGTATCGACCTATGCGGTCTGGTGGATCCGCCAGTCCATGGCGCGCGCCATTGCCGACCAGGGCCGCACAATTCGTATTCCCGTGCACATGACGGAGACCGCGAGCAAGGTGCTGCGCGAGCGGCGGAAGTTCTATCAGCAGCAGGGCCGCGAAGCAGGCGCAGCCGAGATTTCGGCCCGCGCCGGCATTGCCATCGGGCGGGTCGAGCAGGTGCTTTCCATGGTGCAGGAGCCGACATCGCTCGACCTGCCCATCGGCGAGGATGGAGATGCCACGCTGGGCGACCTCATCGCCGCAACCGACGGCATCGACCCGCAGGCAGCCGTCGAGGCGGGTGCACTGGCGAATTGCATGAACGAGGCGCTCGCCCAGCTCACGCCCCGCGAGCAACGCATCCTGCGCATGCGCTTCGGCATCGGCGAGGCCCAGGACCACACACTCGAGGAAGTGGGCAAGGTCTTTGGCGTCACGCGGGAGCGCATTCGCCAGATCGAGGCGAAGGCATTGGAAAAGCTGCGCAAGCCTCAGCTGTCCCGGAAGCTGATCACCTTCGCGGAGAGCTGACCACCTCGGCTGTCGCAGCTCGCCGCAACTGGCGCGCTTGGACGACCTCTAGTACTCTGATCTGCGGAATTGGCCCCTCATCCGGCCCTCGCTGCGCTCGCGCCTGCCTTTTCCCCGCCTTGCGGAGAGGGTGCCGAGCGGCGAGGCGGTGAGGGGTAATTTTTGCCGGGGAAGAACGGCAATGCCCGCTGCAATCAGCCCGCTTCTGACCGACCTCTATCAGCTGAATATGTTGCAGGCGTACCTCGACGAGGGGCACAGCGGCAGCGCGGTATTCGAGTTCTTCATGCGCAACCTTCCTGCACGCCGGCGCTTTCTCGTTGCGGCAGGCCTCGAACAGCTGCTCGATTACCTGGAGACACTGCGTTTTTCTGCAAACGAGATTGAGTGGCTGGGCCGCACCGGCCGCTTCAAGCAAAACCTGCTCGATTATCTCGCCGAGCTGCGCTTTACCGGCGACGTGCATGCCATCCCGGAGGGCACGGTCTTCTTCGCGGATGAGCCGCTCGTACGCGTTACGGCACCGCTGCCGCAGGCGCAATTGATCGAGACCCGGCTTATCAATCTGTTGCACTTCCAGACGCTCGTTGCTTCGAAAGCGGCGCGCATGGTGCTTGCGGCTCCCGGCAAGCTGATGGTGGACTTCGGGCTGCGGCGCGCGCATGGAGCTGAAGCGGGCCTTTTCGCCGCCCGCGCGAGCTACATTGCGGGATTCGCAGGCACGGCCACGGTGCTGGCGGACAACCTTTTCGGCATTCCGATCTATGGAACCATGGCACACTCCTTCATCCAGTCATTCGACGACGAGATGGAGGCATTCGAGGCGTTCGCCCGCTCGCGTCCGGAAAATCTGACGTTACTCATCGACAGCTATGACACGGAGGCGTGTGCGCACAAGGTCGTTGCACTTGCTCCGCGGCTGCGCGCGCGCGGGATCAACATCCGCGCCGTGCGCCTCGACAGCGGCGATTTGATTGCGCTGTCCAAAAGCGTGCGGCGCATCCTCGACGACGGCGGACTGCGCGAGGTGCGCATTTTTGCAAGCGGAGGCCTCACGGAGGACAGCGCCGCCGAGTTCCTGCGCGCCGGCGCGCCCATCGATGGATTCGGCATGGGCACGAGCCTGACGACTTCCTCGGACGTTGCCTCGCTGGACTGCGTCTACAAGCTCCAGGAATACGCAGAGCTCTCGCGCAGGAAACGGTCGACCGGAAAGGCGACCTGGCCAGGCCGAAAACAGGTCTGGCGCAGCTACGCGGTGGACGGACGCATGGCGGCCGATGTGCTCTCGGTTGAGAACGACGAGCACAATGGCGAGCCGCTCATCGAGCTGGTGATGCAAGGCGGTCGCCGCGTTACTCCATCCCCTCGCCTTGCAGCCATACGCGAGCGCGCCGCTTGCGATCTGGCGCGGCTTCCCGAACCCTTGCGTCGGCTCGATCCCGATGCGGGCTATCCGGTGCAGATCGGCGCTCGCCTGCTTCGTCTTGCGGACGAGGTAGACACCCGGCTGTCCGGCCAGCAGACAACGCGATGAGCGGCAAAATTTCCATTGCTCCCCGCGATCTGCTCCTCGTCGTTGATGTGCAAAATGATTTCTGTCCCGGGGGCCAGCTCCCGGTTCCTAGCGGCGACAAAGTCGTGCCGCTGATCAATCGCGTGGCATCACGCTTCGCACACGTGGTGCTCACGCAAGACTGGCACCCGCCGGGTCATCTGTCATTCGCCTCGAGCCATGCGGGTCGCCGGCCCTACGAGATGGTGGAGCTTTCGTATGGTACGCAAATCCTCTGGCCCGATCATTGCGTGCAGGATACTGAAGGTGCGCGCTTGCGGCCCGACTTGCGCATCGCGCATGCGCAATTACTCCTGCGCAAAGGGTTCAACCGGGAGATCGACTCCTATTCGGCCTTTCAGGAGAACGACCGAAAGACCTCGACTGGTCTTGCCGGGTACCTGAGGGAGCGCGGCTTCACGCGCATCTTCCTTGCCGGGCTCGCTTTCGATTTCTGTGTCCGGTATTCGGCCGAGGATGCGAAGCAGCAGGGATTCGAGCCGCTCGTAATCGAGGATGCCTGTCGCGCAATTGACGTCGGCGGCTCGCTTCTAGCCGCGCGCGAGCGGCTTGCCGCCCTGGATATTCCATGCGTATCGCTGGCCTGAGCGTTTGTTGCCCACGAAAAGCTTGGATTGGCGGACACCCTGCGCGTTCCAACGGCTCTGACCATAGGCATTCGCTTATGTGGGCAGCTCTGCGCTTTCTTATCGTTCTGCTCGTCGCGAGCGCGGGCATGTCCATGCTCGGCGCCGAGCCGCGAACCACGGGGCAGGTAGCTGACCGACGACAGCAGTTAGCGGCCGTGGACAATTGGGGGTACTGGCTCGACTCGCTCGAAATTTCAGGCGTGGCGGCTGCCCCGCACGATTTATTGGTGATCGACAGCGAGATCTCGGCGAACCGGCAATTCGAGCGCGAGTACGACAGCAAGGAAGTGGCGCGCATGAAGCGACGGCGGGACGGGAGCTCACGGCTCCTCCTCGCCTATTTATCCATTGGCGAGGCGGAGCGTTACCGCCCGTACTGGAATCCGGATTGGTACGAAGTGCGCAAAAAACCACGCTGGCTCGGGCCGGAGAACCGCCGCTGGGTCGGCAATTTCGCGGTGCAGTATTGGGACGCGGAATGGCAACACATTCTGTTTGGCACGCCCGAGAGCTACCTCGATCGCATCCTGGCGCGCGGATTTGACGGCGTGTATCTGGATCGCGCCGATGCATTCTTTGACTGGAAAAAGGTCAATCGCTCGGCCCGCGCAGACATGGCGCTGTTGATTGCGCGGATTGCTGCGCATGCGCGGCAGCTCAATCCGAAATCCGTCGTGCTGATGCAGAACGCAGAGGAGCTTCTGGAAGATGGTGCCGTAATGGATGCCATTGATGGCATCGCGAAGGAAGATCTTCTCTATGGCGTCCGCCGCGCAGAGGAGCCCAACAAGCCCGATGACGTTGCGTATTCCATAGAACTCCTGCAGGGCGCGCAGAAAAGCGGACGAAAGGTGCTTGTTGTGGAGTATCTCAAGGATCCGGAAAAGATGATGGTCGCGGCCGTTCGTCTGCGGGAAGAGGGATTTATTCCCTACTTCGCGCCGCGACGGCTGCACTGCCTCAACCCGCCGGCGGTCACCGACGCCTCGGGCGTCCTGCCCCGGCATCCCTGCCAGTAATCGCTTGCAGGGTGGGCAAATC
Organism: Xanthobacteraceae bacterium; assembly: GCA_036562835.1. GTDB lineage: Bacteria > Pseudomonadota > Alphaproteobacteria > Rhizobiales > Xanthobacteraceae > VAZQ01. Next base: position 9,873 of record DATCJI010000139.1, read on the forward strand.
GCGTACTGTGCTCGTGATGGCGGGCTGGGCGCGCGCGCGAGTTGCCCGCGCGGGGAGTTCGGTGTTCTCGCCTTGGCCCACCCTGCCCCCGATCAGTTTGTATTCCAATAATTCAAAGTCGCCGAAGAAGCTGCGCCGGTAATAATGCACGGCAGGCCCAGCTCCACGTGCCCTGTGGTGGCCGCGACAATGCAGCCGAGCGCCAACGCGCCCTGCCCGATCTGGCCCCATGTGGAGACGTCCCGCTTGTAGCCCGGCCCCTTGCGCTTGAGCTCCTCGATTGCCGCAAGAGCATCCTTGCGCAGCCGCGTGGTTTCCATGGTCTCGGCTGCCTCGATCGCCTCGTTCAGCACGGAGGCGGTTTGCTTTGGCGCGGACTTGCTCGCATTCTTCAGATGCGCCAACAGCTCGGCATCGCGCGCCGCGTTGCTCGCGAGCGTGTACTTGGCCATGCTGCCCATGGTGAGCTTGTCCACGCTGTCGCGCTCCTTCGCCCACGGCAAGAACGAGATGATGCGATCGACGGGCTGCGTGAAGCCGGTCGCGAAGTAATAGCCCCACAGCGTATCCAGGAGCTCGGGACTGCGGTCAAATGAGATATCGCTCGCCGCATTTGCGTGCGCGTCCTTGACGAAGTAGCCACGCGCGCGATCCCAGAGGTTTGGATTGTTTCTTTCGAGCGGGATTTCATAAAGGGTCGGCAGCTTCCCGGCGAGATATTTCTCGATCATTACCTTGCGCGAAGGCAGCCGTTCCGCGAATTTTCGCAACCAGTTCTGCCACTCAGGATGATTCGAATACGCAATCGCCCGCACGAACACCCATTCGTCAGCCGCTGGCATTGGCAACATCTTGCCAACGAGCTCTTCCGCGCGGTCAGGATTGGCGCCGAGGACGCCGGCAATGAAGCCGACATAGACACCCGCGCTTTCCGGTTCCTTGAACAGGCCGAATTGCGCCATTGCCCGCACCGCAGCGGGGAGCCGCGCAGGATTGGGCTTTGTGCGATAGTTCGCCATCCATTTGCTTATGCTGTCGAGCGAGGAAAACTCCATAGCGCTCGGCAATCCGGCATAGGATGGGGCGACGAAGAATGCGACAATGGCAAATGCCGTGACGACACAGCGCATGTCCCCCTCCAGTTTCGTTTTTACATCGCGTACAGGACTGAACGCGTCCGCGACGCGGTTTTCTGAATCTGAGCAAACGGCTGCGATGATTTGGGGGCAAGCCCGTGCCAACTTCGTGACCGGGCGGACACAAACTTAGGCATTCTGCCCAAGTGGTATACGAATGGTTACTCAGGTTTGAGAATGGAAGCGCTCCTATGATTGCATCACCGAATGAGCTCCTGAGGTTGTCCGCTGTCGAGCTGCGGCGCCGTATCGGGAGCAAAGAAATCTCACCGATTGAGCTTCTCGAGGCATGCATCGCACGCATTCAGGCCATCGATCCGGCGGTAAACGCGATGGCGGCAACGGATTTTGCGCGGGCGCGCAAGGACGCAAAAATCGCCGAGACACAGGCACGCAAGGGCGAGGCCCTTGGCCGTCTGCACGGGCTGCCCACCGGCATCAAAGATCTGCATGAGACTGCAGGTCTGCTGACGACCTATGGCTCGCAGCTTTACCGCAGCTTTGTGCCGACGGAGGACGCCGCCATGGTCGCCCTCGTGCGCAAGGCGGGAGCCATTATTGTGGGCAAGACCAACACGCCGGAATTCGGGGCCGGTGCGAATACGCGTAACGTGGTCTGGGGTGCGACCGGCAATCCGTTCAACCCCGTGCTCACCGCCGGGGGCTCCTCGGGAGGAGCCGCCGTGGCGCTGGCCTGCGACATGCTTCCCGTATGCACCGGTTCAGATACCGGCGGATCGCTTCGGATACCGGCGGCGCTCTGCGGCATCGTGGGTTTTCGTCCGTCGCCGGGCGTCGTGCCAGGCGACCGTCGGCCCTTGGGATGGTCGCCACTTTCCGTACTCGGGCCTATGGGACGCAGCGTGCCCGACACACGGCTTTTGTTTGCGGCACAGATTGGCATGGACGATCGAGAGCCTCTAGCGTTCCCAGTGGATCCGGACCAGATCGCTCTGGCATCCCCGATTGATCTCGGTCGCCTGCGTGCCGCCTGGACCGAGGATTTCGGCCACGGCCCTGTATCGAAGGAGATCCGCACAGTTTTCCGCGAGCGAATTGCAGCAATGTCGCACCTCTTTCGCGCGTGCGACAAAGTCGCGTTCGATTTCGGCGAGGCCGATCGATGCTTCGATGTCATCCGCGCGCAGACATACGTTGAACGCTACCGCACCGCCTACGAAAAGGACCCAAGCTCGCTCGGATCAAATGTGCGCACCAATTATGAGATGGGTGCGCGCATGACCCTCGCCGAGATGGGCTGGGCGCACGGGGAGCAGACGCGCATCTTCCGGCGCTTTCAGTCCACCTTCCGCGATTATGATCTGGTGTTATCGCCGACTGTCGGCGTGACACCATTTCCCTGGACGCAGCTCTACGTTGAATCCCTCGAAGGCGAGAAGCTGAACACGTATTACCACTGGCTCGCGCTGACCTATTACGTGACGCTGGTGACTAACCCGGCGATATCCCTGCCCTGCGGCGTCGATCAGCATGGGATGCCTTTCGGACTTCAGATCACCGGCCGGTTCCGCGGCGATCGTGATCTGCTTGACGCGGCCGAAGCGCTGGAGCAGGCCTTCGCCGCCATTCCCACGTTGCGCCGTCCGCGGCCCGATCTTTTGAAGCTCGCAAAACCGAGCATCGATCTCAAATCGATCGTGACGCATCCGCCCGTGTTGCAGCCCAAATAGAGCATTCCCGAAAAGTGGAAAACGGTTCTCGGAAAAGATCATGCTCCATCAAATAATTAGAGCCGGATGAGGATTCAAAGAAAAGTCATCCCGCTCTAGCCGAAGCAAAAACATAGTGGCTCCCGCAAGGAGTTTTAGGCGCGAGCACCCTGTTGCGCAGGCGTTGACATCCGGCTTGCGTGCTGGGTCAGAGCGTCTTCGAACCGCTTGATCCAGCCCGCCTCCTCGCCGCGTGCTGTACGCGTCTCGCGCATCAGGCGAAGGTTGCGTGCGGTGGACTCGACCTCCCACCCGGCGCGCGCAACCGCGAGCGCCTCGGCGAGCTGGTTGTCGGCATCATCCTGGTCGCGGCCGAGCACTGCGAGCTCCAGGAGCGTCGCATAGTCCCAATAATCGGGGTCCTTGTTGGCCTTTTGCGCAGCCGCATAGCGCACGACCGGCAGAATCCGCGCTTGCCGTGCGTCCGGAGGGTTCAACATTTCCATGAGACTCACTGCATTCACGCCCGGGTAGGCGTCCCGCCAATCGGCCTCGAATCCGTCGAGGTAGGTATCTATGGCGCGCTTGAGCAGCGCGCGCGCTTCTGGACGCGCCTCTTGCTTGGCTGCGTCCCACCGGTCCTTGTAGATACGACCGAGGAGCCCATTGGTCTCGCTCGAAGGTCCGAACTCCGCGATGACCGCCTTGAGAACACGCTCGGCGTCCTCGAAGCGGCCTTCCCGATTAAGCGCAAAGCCGAGTTGCTCGCGCATCATCTTTGCGCGCTGCACCGGCAACGGCATGCGGTCGTACAGCTTGATCATCGCGTCGTACGCTTTCACGTCGCGCAGCGACAGGAAAAGATCGACGACAATCCCGGTTTCCACTTCGAGCAGATTGCGCAAGCCCGGCTCAGCAACGATCGCCTCGACCGCCGACGCGCCCTGCTTCACCGCGCTCGACAGCCGGTCCTTGTAACGCTTCGAATAATCGACGGTGCTGCGGAAGACGTCGGTCTTCGTATGATCGATCTCCCAGCGCGGCAAATCATCGATCAGCTGAAAGATCGGACTGTCATCGTGCGGATTCAGCCGCGCTTCCTGCAGCTGCGCAGAGATCGCCGCGATGGGACCTTCGGATTCGATCGGGCCGCCCGAGCCGTCGGTCTTGTACGAAATGCCCCGCACCAGCACGATGTCGAAAGGCAGGACGGTCCCTTCGCGAAACAGAATGACCGTGCTGCGCGGGCGCAATGCGTGGCGAATGCCAAGCTCGTAAAACACGTTAGGGTTGGCTCCGGTAATGTCAGCCACCGCATAATGACAAAGCATCAGGCGTTCAAACATGGGCTTGTGAATGGTTCCGCCGATGCGCTCCTCGTCGGCGCGAACCGGATCGAGGCCTGCCCGTTCGACCGCCGGCGCAATCACGGTGCGATAAACGGCGTCGAAATCGGTGAGGCGGCCGGTCGCATCGAGCTTCCGCCCGAACGGCATCAGCACGAAGCAAAGCGGAGCAGGTTCTTTGAGCTCGTCGACTGCGTTCACGTTGCGAAACCGGAGCATCGAAGAAAGATCATCGATGAACGGAGGGCGATAGCGTCCTCTATGCTCGATGTGGTGCCCACCGGGTATTATACGAGAGCTGCAGCAACGACCATGCCCGGAGAAGCGCCGAATGCCTGTGAAGAGACCCGCGATGAAGGTACGCCCGCCCCGCATACCGATGCTGACGGAACAGGAACTCAGCGCCCAGCAACTGGCCTTGCTCGCCTCTATCCGCTCGGGGCCGAGAGGCGCAGGCACGACTATTCGGGGTCCGTTCGCAGTCTTCCTGCACGCGCCGGCATTCGGCGAGCTTGCGCAGCAACTTGGAGGATATTGCCGCTATAAGACCACTTTGCCACCGCGCTTGTCGGAATTCGCTATTCTGGCGACCGCAAAGCTCTGGCGGGCGCAGTATGAATGGTTCGCCCACGTTGCGATGGCCGAGCGCGCCGGAGTCAAAAAAGAGACCATCCGCGAGCTGCACAGGGGCGTACCCCTCAAATCGGCCACTAGCGAAGAAAAGGTGATCTACGACTTCGTCAATGAGCTCTATGGGACGAAGCGGGTGAGCGACAAGAATTTCGCCCGCGCCCATGCGCTGTTGGGAATGAAAGGCACCATCGAGCTGGTTGGCATCCTGGGCTACTACGCGTTGATCTCGATGATCCTGAATGTCTTTCGCATGTCACTGCCAGAGGGCGAGCCGCTGCCGTTCGCAGAACGACAGTAACGCGCGGCGCTAGGCGGCCGGCTTGCTGGCGCTGGCGCGGTGGCGCAAAAGCTCAAGAAAGCGCTCCTGCGGCATGGCCGGTGCGATCAGATCGCCTTGACCAAAGTCGCAGCCCATCACCGTAAGCGCCTGCAGATCGGCGGCGCTCTCGATCCCTTTGGCAACTGCGGCGCTGTTGAATTGATGTGCCAAGTCGATCGCCGTTTGGCAGATCGCGGCATTTGTTGCGTCGACCGCGCACTCCTTGACGAAGCTGCTGTCGAGCTTGAGCTCGACAAAAGGTAGGCCGCGTAAAGTTGAAAACGACGAATATCCTGCGCCAAAATCATCGATCGCAATCTGAATGCCGTTTCCGTGCAGCTGCTGTGCGATCCCCCGCACAAGACTTAGCTCGCGCACGATCTGGTCTTCGCAGACTTCGACAATGATCCCGGGCCAGCGCTCCGATTCAGGTCGGTGTCGCTCAATCACTTGCGCGAGCGGCATCGAACCAAGAACACTTGCGGGCAAATTGACTGCCAAATGAAGATTGAATCCCGCATCGTCGAATTTAGTCCAGTTGTGCAGGACCGCGATCAAGGCATGCTCGGCGAGAAGCGACACGCCTGCCTCGCCGAGGCCCGGGAAAAAGCTGCCCGGGAGCATGACGCCGAACCGCGGATGCCGTAGCCGCGCGAGAGTCTCGGCGCCGATCAGGCACTTGCGCTTGAGGTCGATCTTTGGCTGGTAGCAGATTTCGACCCAGCCATTGCGCAACGCGTCCTCGACCTCGAAATTGTCATGCCCCATGTACAGTCTCGTCGAACGACAAGCTTAGGTTTTGCCCCTTAACCGTTCGTATGGAACACCGAATTTTCGGTAAACCCGCACCGGAAACGTTGATCGGCTGGTTCGATGCGCTGCCCAGAAGTTAAGCCCTTGGTTGCCAAGCAAATAGGCTGAACGGCATATTTCTGCGTGTTAGAACCTTCTCGGAAACCAACCAGTCCGGAGGGAACCCATGAAGCGACTGCGCGTGCATGCCCTGATCGGAGCGATTGCCGGCCTGTGCCTTGCTCTTCCGATTAACGCTCTGTCCCAGAGCGGAAACACGAGCACCGAGCGGCCAGAGGTGGGCCCTCCTGATCCGAAACTCCGCACGGTATTGCTACCCAATGGCAAGACGCTGCACCTGTTGCCGGCGACGCTCGAAACGACCCAGTGGGGCTGGTTCGATAATGCGCAACCCCCGGTCCTGCGCATCAAGTCCGGAGATACAGTGGCGCTCGAGACCATGATGCACAGCCACAACCTGGTCATACCCGGCACCACCATCGAGCAGATCAAAAAACTGCGCACCGATTTTCCCGGCCGCGGGCCGCATACACTTACCGGACCAATTTACATCGAGGGCGCGGAACCGGGAGACGTGCTCAAGGTCACCATCAACAAAATCGTCCCGCGCGCCTACGCCGCAAACTTCAACGTACCTGGAATGTTTGGTGAGTTTCCGAAGGAGTACACGGACGGACAGGTGAAGTATCTCTACCTCGATTGGGACAAGAAGGTCACCGAATTCCTGCCCGGCGTGCAGATCCCGCTACACCCATTTCCCGGCACTCTGGGCGTCGCGCGCCGAGAGCCAGGCCGTTACAGCAGCGTGCCCCCGGGAGAGTACGCGGGCAACATGGATATACGCGATTTCTCCGAGGGGACGAGCCTTTATGTCCCAGTGTTTGTGCCAGGTGCCCTGCTATGGACGGGAGATTCACACGCCGGCCAAGGCAATGGCGAGGTGAACCTCACGGCTATTGAAACCGCGTATCGGGAAATGAATCTCACCGTCGACGTGATCAAGGGCAAGCCGCTCGACTTTCCGCGCATCGAAACGAAAACCTCGTGGATATCGATGGGCTTCGATCAGGACCTCAACAAGGCGTGGGATCAGGCCAAGGCGCAGACGGTGAAGCTCATCTCCGAGCTGCGCAACGTACCCGCCGATCAGGCCACAAAGCTGATGCCCACAATCTCAGACTGCCGCATCAGCCAGGTGGTCAATATCAAAAAGGGCATTCACTGCTTGAATCCAAAGACCGCCGGCGGGCGTGAAGACATGGAGCGTCCGATAAAGGAGAACGCAAAGTATCTTGTCTCGCACGCCAAAGACGTCGATCTGAACAAGGCCATGGATACTGCGTCCATGGGCATGATCAAATTGATCGAGAATGACAAGAAGATCGGCCGACTTGACGCCTATGGACTTGCAAGCGTGGCGATGGATTGCCGCGTCGGCGCCATCTCCGACACGGAGAAAAACGTGCACTGTCTCCTGCCCAAGAGCATCTTCGTTGCGCAACGCTGATGCGCTTCTGACGGCCTCGCGAAAGGAGAAGCGCAGGCCGCAGGCCTTGCGCCTCTGCGCGAGTGTTCTGGCTTGTCTTGCAACTCTGTGGCTGGGGCAGCCCGCAGGCGCGCAGGAACTCCGCCTCGTCGCTACCACGTCGGATCTTGCAAGTCTTGCGCGGGCAGTCGGGGGCGATCTTACGCATGTCGAGCAGATCATTCCGGCTGCCGCCGATGCCGAGGCATTCGAACCCAAACCGTCGGATTTTGCGAAGCTACGCGGAGCCTCCGTAGTCGTGCGCATTGGCCTGGGTTACGATCATTGGCTGGACAGGATTCTGCCCGCGCATGTCGATGCTCAGGTGCAGCGTGGCGGCGCCGGATACGTGGACGGCTCGGCCGGAATCCCGCTTCTGGAAATCAAAGGCCGGAGCATAGATACGGCAAACGCAGATGGACACGCCCATGGTCTTGCCAATCCACATTATTGGCTCGATCCGGCGAATGCCGTGACAATCACCGGCGGCATTGCCGAAGCCATGATTGCTGTCGCGCCCGGACAGCGGGAGCGCGTCATCGGGCAGCGCAAAGCGTTTCTCGCGCGGCTGCAGCAAAAGATGGCGGAATGGGAGGAGATGCTGCGGCCGTATCGCGCGGCTCGGCTCATGGCCTATCACAATACATGGCCCTATTTCGCCCGGCGCTTTCGGCTCGATCTTGTGGATGTGATCGAGAGCAAGGAAGGTGTATCGCCGAGCCCTGCCCGCCTTGCCAAGCTCGCGGCAATCATGCGCACTCAGAACGTCCGGGTGATCGTGCAGGAGCCCTACGAGCCCGATGAAGCCTCCCAACTCCTTGCGCGGCGCACCGGGGCGACGGTCCTCAAGCTGGCGCCATCGGTGGGCGCCGTCGCGGAAGCGGGCCATTATCTCGCACTCTTTGACCACGACGTGGCAGTGCTGGCGCGCGCGCTCGCGGCTCCATCTAATTGAGCACAGGCATGCTGCAGGATGTCCTGGGCTTTGCCGCGCTTCCGCTGGCGGCCGCGGTCATTTTTACCGGGATTCACACCTGGCTGGGACTGCAGGTGCTCCGGCGCAATGTGGTGTTCGCCGACCTGGCGCTCGCGCAGATATCCGCGTTCGGCGCGACCGTCGCGGTAGTCGCAGGGCACCAGGTCGCAAGCGTTGCCGGTTATGCGTACACACTGTTCTTTGCCGCCATCGGCGCGTTGCTTCTGACCGCAAGCCGCGCCTTTGCGCGTAGCGTCCGTCAGGAGGCATTTATCGGAGTCCTTTACGTCGTCGCCACCGCCGCGACCGTGCTGGTGGTCGATCGATCGCCGCAAGGGGCTGAGCACGTCAAACGCATGCTTGTCGGCGGGATTCTTTCAGTAACGCCAGAGGACGTGTTGAAATTCGTAATCCTCTACGGCGCAATTGGGCTCTTTCATTGGATTGCCCGGCGCCCGTTGCTTGCCGCGGCCGCGGAGCAGGCAGACAAAAGAACAGCCACCTGGGACCTGGTTTTCTATCTGTCCTTTGCGGTCGTCGTGACCTCGTCCGTCACCGTCGCGGGTGTGCTTCTGGTGTTTTGTTTTCTGATTGTACCGGCGTTGATCGGAGGGCTGTTCTCAAACCGCATCGCGCCCGCTCTGCTGATCGGTTGGGGAGCCGGTACGGTCGCAAGCGCAGCAGGCATATTCGGATCGTTTGCATTCGATGCCCCCACGGGCGCGCTTACGGTGGTAGCCTTCGCAGCGGCGTTGGTCATGGCCGGAGCCGTGCGCGCGTTCATCTTCGCAGAGGCGCCGGACCGCGCCCGGAACCGCCGCCTCGCCCTGCGGGCAATGGGCGTACTCGTATGCGCGGCGCTCGCTCTTTCAGGGCTGTGGGTCATAGTTGCGCCGGCAGCGGACCACCCGCTTCTTGTGCCACTCGAAAAGATCCTTGGGGGCGCGCCGGAGCGATTTCTTACGCCGCGCGAACGCGCCGATTATCTCGAAGCCGCCGCGGTTGAACGGAGCCAGCGCGCCGAGATCGACCGCATCTATGACTACGAGCGAACGACACGCTGGCAGGGCGATGAGCTGACGCCAGATCAGGTGCGGCGCATCGGCTCACTCCAACAGACGCTCACGGAGATGAGCCGCGGCGAGCGATTTGTCATGGATTATCTGCGTGCGCGGGCACGGGCGCGGGAACGGTGGTATGTCGGCTTGCCACTGGCGGGCACAGGTATCCTCGGGTTGGCCCTCCTGCTCTGGAGAGGTTCGGCTCGGCTAACGGCCGTGCCCTTCCGGGGCCGTCGAAGCGCCTAGCGCGGCGACGTCGAATTCGACATCCACTTTGCCGGCTTTTTGAAACGCAAGCGTACCCTTGACCTTTTGGCCCTGCTCCAGCGGCCGTTTGAGCCCTATGAACATGACGTGGAACGAACCCGGCTTGAGCTCGATACTATCGCCCGGCTTGATCTCCAGCCCTCCTTCCACCGGGCGCATTTTCGCGACCCCGCCCTCCATTTCCATTTTGTGCACTTCGACATGGCTTGCCACATCCGAAGAGCCA